>DASTLK010000119.1:0-4696 GCA_035715025.1 Vicinamibacteria bacterium | reverse complement strand
GAGACGCCGCCGCACACTCCGGCGATCAGGGTGGCGATGGCCTCCGTGAGCAGGATGTCGCGGGTACGGTAGTCGTCCCCGGCCAGGCGCGCGCTCTCCGTCACGTTGATGCCGCCCACCACGGTGAGGATCGCGAACGGGATCGCCATCGGGATGTATTGGGTGAGCGCCACCGGCATGCCGTCGATGAAGCCGAGGGTCGGCAGCGGGAAGCCGATGGGGAAGCTCAGGATCGGCGGCGGCAGCGGATGCTGCAGCACGCCCAACGTGCGCATCAAGTAGAAGACGGCCGCTCCCACCACGACCGAAGCCAGCACTCCGGGGGCGTTGAAGGGCAGGCGGACCCGCGCGATCAGCGCATAGAAGATGATGGTCAGGGAGATCATCCCCACCACGGGCTCGAGGAGGATGTCTCCGAGCTGCAGCACGCCCATGAGCGCGATACCGATCCCGGCCAGCGATCCGAGCAGCCCCGCTCCCGGCATCGTGCGCTGGATGGCGCCGCCCACGAACGACATCCCGACCTTGAAGAGGCCGATCAGGATCATGCAGGCCATGCCGACGTGCCAGGCCGATATCGCCGCCTCCGGCTCGGGCATCCGCGTCTTGGCCGCGAGGTAAGCGGGCCCGAGCACGGTGAAGGCCATGCCGATGGTGCTCGGCGCGTCCAGGCCGAGGGGCATGGCGGTGACGTCGCTGCGCCCCTCGCGCTTGGCCAGCCGGAAGGCCATCCAGGTGTACACGAGGTCGCCGAACATCACGCCCAGGGCGGTGCCCGGGAACATCCGCCGGTAGACGAGGTCCTCCGGAAAGCCGAACACGAAGATGAGGATCCCGGCCAGGATGACCAGGTTCATCACGTTGTCGAGCATGAGCCCGAAGAAGGCGTTGACGTCGCCGGCGGCGGCCCAGCGATAGCGCGTGGCGGACGGCGCGAGAGGCGTGGCCATGGCGGCGGATCGTACGGCAGAAATGGTAGTTTAGGAACCCATGATCGCAGGCGTGCTCAAGGAGACGTCTCCGGGCGAGCGGCGGGTCGCCGTCGTGCCCTCGGCCTTTCCCCTTCTGGCCAAGGCGGGGATCGAGGTGGTGATCGAGTCCGGAGCGGGCGCGGCCGCGGGCTTCCCCGACGGCGCCTTCAAGGACAAGGGGGCGCGCATCGCGAGCAGCCGGTCGGAAGTGCTGGACGCGGCGCGCGTCCTGCTCCAGGTGCGGCCACGGGCGGGCGCGTCCGGCGCGCCGGGCGATGGCCTCGAGGGCATGGGCCGCGATCACGTGCTCGTCGGCCTCCTCGACCCCCTGGGGGACCCCGCGGGCATCCAGACCGTCGCCGCCCGCGGCATCACCGCGTTCGCGCTGGAGCTGATCCCACGCATCACGCGCGCCCAGGCCATGGACGTGCTCTCCTCCTCCGCGACCATCACCGGCTACAAGGCGGTTCTGCTGGCGGCCAGCGCGCTGCCCCAGATGTTCCCCATGCTGATGACCGCGGGGGGCACCCTGGCCCCGGCTCGCGTCTTCGTGATCGGGGCTGGAGTGGCGGGCCTGCAGGCCATCGCGACCGCGAAGCGCCTCGGCGCGGTCGTGCAGGCCTATGACGTGCGTCCCGCGGTCAAGGAGCAGGTCGAGAGCCTGGGCGCCAAGTTCGTGGAGCTGCCCCTGGAGGCGGCGGACGCGCAGGACAAGGGCGGCTACGCGCGGGCGATGGACGAATCGTTCTACCGGCGGCAACGCGAGACCATGCTGAAGGTCGTCGCCGGAAGCGAAGTGGTGATCACCACCGCCGCCGTGCCGGGCAAGAAGGCGCCCATCCTCCTGACTTCGGAAATGGTGGACGCCATGCCGCCGGGCGCGGTCATCGTGGACGTCGCCGCGGAGCAGGGCGGCAATTGCGAGCTGACGCGTCCCGGAGAGACGGTGACCCGAGGAACGGTGAGCATCCTCGGGCCCCTGAACCTCCCCTCCACGGTGCCGCAGCACGCCAGCCAGCTCTATGGCCGCAACATGGCGACCTTCCTGGCCTTGATCGTCGCCGCGGGCGAGCTGAAGATCGACCTCGCCGACGAGATCGTCCGGGAGACACTCGTCACCCGCGATGGGGAGGTCGTCCACCCGCGGGTCCGCGAGGCGTTGGCACGGTAATCGCTTCCAACTTCTGGCGGTGCGCGCTCTTGGGGAGGCGGTTTGACGTTTCGCCGTAACACGAAATGGATGGCCGTTCCCCTGGGAGCCCTGGCCGCGGCCGCGCTGGGGGTGGCCTTCGTCCGGCTGCACCGGCCAGCAGGGCGCGCGGGCCAGGCAGGCGGTTCCGGGAGCTCCGCGGCCGGCCTCGATGTTGCCCAAGCCAATGACCTGGCCGTGGAGAGCTGGACCCCCCGCTTCCGCGAGCACGAAGAGCGTGGGGCCTGGGCCGCCCTCGACGCCGACCTCGACGTCATCTCCCAGCAAGACCGCGACCTGTACCAGCGCTATCGGCTGGCCTACCTCCACGCCCGGGCCAAGATCGGGCACGGCGACCTGGCCGGTGGCCGCAAGGCGCTGGAGCCGTTCCTCGGCCCCGGGGATGCCTTCCGCGACCTTGCGCTGTACTACACGGCGCAGGTCGCGCAGGCGGAGGGCAAGAAAGGCGAAGCGGCGCAACTGCGGGAGACGCTCGTCGTCGAGTTCCCCAAAGGCATCTACCGGCAATCGGCGCTCGAGGACCTGGTCGCATTCCTCGCCGACAAGCGGGACGCGGCGGCACTGGCCGAGCTGAGCCGCAAGGTCGCGGGGACGATCGAGCCTCCCGTGCAGCGCGACCTGGAGAGCCGCGTGATCGCGGCCCGCCTGGCCGGCGGTGAGGAGGCGGCGATCCCGGACGGCGTGCGGTTCCTGCGCGGCGGCAACCTGGCCGACGACGCCGCCGAGCGCGTGGCCACCGCCCTCGACCGGCTGGAATGGATCAACCGCTTCTCGGCCGAGGAGCTCGTGCTCATCGGGGAGAGCGAGCGCAACGCGCGCCACTTCGATCGCGCCACCGAAGTCCTCCGGCTCGCCCTGCCCCAGCTGCAGAACAAACGGGACGACCTCCTCTTCTCCATCGGCCGCGCCGAGTTCGGGCGCGAGCACTACGAGGACGCCGAGAAGGTCTACGTCGAGGGCGCCCAGGAGGCGCGCGACGGCGAGACCAAGGCCAACTTCCTGTACAACGCGGCGCGGTGCGCCCAGCTCCTGGGCGACGACGCGCGCGCGGAGAAGTACCTGACGAGCGCCATCGCTCCCGGCGGCAAGACCACGCGCGCGTCCTCGGCGCTGACCCAGCGCCTGCGCCTCCGCATCCAGAAGCGCCGGTTCGCGGAGGCGGCGGCCGACCTCCGCGCCGTGCAGGCGCGCTTCCCCAGGAGCCACGCCGTGGTCGAGGCCACGCTGGCCTATGCGATCGGCGCCATCGGCGGGGGCAAGCCCGCGCTGGCCCTGGCGGAGCTGGGCCGGCTCAGGCCGAAGCTGGTGGAGAAGAAGGATGTCCCCGAGATCGACTACTGGAAGGCGCGCGCGCTGGAGGCACGGGATCCCCGCCAGTCGGTAGCGGCCTACCTCAAGGTGCTGCGCTCGGACACGCCGACCCACTTCGCCTACTTCACGCGACACCGCCTGGCCCAGGAGCCGCTCGTCTCCCGCGTGCGAGCGGGGGTGGCCGCCCGCGCCGCCGAGGTGCAACGGCTTCTCGACACCGGGGACGTGGACGCGGCGCGGCGGGTCCAGACCGACGCCGTCCTGTTGTCTCCTCCCGGCCAGGAGCCGGAGGAGCTGGCCCGTCTCTCCGACATCTACAAGAAGCTGCCGGCGTTTCGCGAGGTCGTGGAGCTGCCGGCGCCCGATTACCCCCACTTCCCCCTCCTCGATGGCGAGGATGCGGCGACGCACGAGCGCCTGGATCTCCTGCTCGCGATGGGTCTGTTCGACGACGCCACCGACCTCATCCAGGCGCGCTATGCGCTGCAGCCGCTGGCCCAGGGCGTGGCTCGGGCGGAAGCGCTGCGCCGCGGACTGGCCGCGCGCGCGTCGATCTATGCGGCGGAGACGGTCGCGCGCGACGACATTCCGGACGACTTCGTGCCCCAGCTCCTGCCTCGCCCGGTGCGGGAGCTGCTCTATCCCCGCTATTTCTACGACGTGATCACGGTGGAATCGGGCAAGCACAAGGCCGACCCGCGCCTCGTCCTGTCCATCATGCGCGAGGAGTCGCGGTTCAATCCGCGCGCGAAGTCGGCCGCGGCGGCGCGCGGCCTGCTGCAGTTCATCATCACCACCGCGCGGGACGTGGGGAAGGCGATCGGGCTGGTCCAGGTCTCGCCGGAGGATCTCTACGACCCCAAGCTGGTGATCCAGCTCGGCGCCAAGTACATCGGCGATCTCCTGGGCCAGTTCGAACGCGACGGGTACAAGGTGGCGGCGGCCTACAACGCGGGCCCCAACCAGGCGAAGCTGTGGGCGCGCATGGCGCCTGCCCCCGGCGACGACATGTTCCTGTCCGCGATCAACTTCGACGAGACGAAGGACTACGTCCGCAAGGTCCTCAACAGCTACGAGCGCTACGGGGAGATCTACGAGAACCAGCCGCCGACGGGCGGCGTGCGGCCGGATCCCTGATCGCCACGCGGTGGGCGTCGCCGGCGTGAAAGGCCGCGGGGGGCGCGGCCTCGCTCCGGGCGCCCGC
>DASTLK010000118.1:0-3761 GCA_035715025.1 Vicinamibacteria bacterium | reverse complement strand
CCAAATGGACACTTCAGGAGATCTAGAGGCCGCTCAAAGCCTCTAAGCCCCTATGCTTCAGTCTCTATCCTCGTCCTTGTCCTCGTTCTCCTTGTACATGTATTTCACGTTGTCCTTCAGGAGGAGGATGTTGGGCTCCGTCGGACGATGCACCTTGATCGCGTGCTTGTCGTACCACTCGATGACGCCGCGGATCTCCTCGCCGTCCTTCAGCACGATGACCATCCTCGTCTTGTTGGTCATCTGCTTCAGGTAGTAGTAGTTCTCGGCGTTGGTCTGCTCGGGCGGCGTGGGCTTGCGCGGACGCGCCGCGGAGCGCGCCGTCATGTGGTCCTTGATCTCGGACAGGTCGGGTCGAATCAGCTTGCGATTCATAGGGTGTCCCCCGTCGCCTCGTGGTTGTTCGGGCTGAAGAAGAATGCAGGAACGCCGAGCGGGAGAGGCTTGACCCTCTTGTAGCACACGGCCAGGAAATCAGGCAAGGAGTAACGAGGGGCGGAACGTCGGCCGTATGGGGATCGTTCAGCCGGCCAGCGCGTCCACGAGCACGTCCATCGACATGGGCCGGCTGGCGTTGCCGCGCAAGGCCGTCCGCGTCTCCTCCGTGAGGTCGGCCAGGGCCACGGCGCGCGCGGCGAGGGGGCCCTGCCCGAGCGCGACCAGGCGCTCCCCCACGTCCGCGTTGAGCATCCGCTCCGGCGTGGCCCCGGCGCGGGCCGCGGCCATGTCGCGCAGCAACGAGCGCAGCGCGGTGAGGGCCAGCATCACGTCGTCCGCATCGGCCAGGCGATCCGACCACTCCCCACGGTGCAGCGCGCTCGCGCCGTGCACCTTCTCCAGCATGGCCAGGATGTCGTCGCGCAGCGCGCGGTAGCCGTCGGCCTCGAAGGCCATCGCGGCCCCCAGGCTCCCGCCCGAGAGCGCGGCGCGCAGGCGGGCCTCGGCCGGCGGCAGAGAGAGGCGCTCCTGCAGGTGCGTCTCGAGCACCGCCGAGGGCAGCGGGCCCAGGCGCAGCGTCTGGCAGCGCGAGCGGATGGTGGGCAGCAGGGCCTGCGGCGACGCGGTGACGAGGACGAGGTGCGAAGTGGCCGGCGGCTCCTCGAGGGCCTTGAGCAGCGCGTTCATGGCCTGCTCGGTCATGGCCTGCGCGTCGTCGATGATGACGACGCGGGCGCGCGCTTCGAAGGGCAGGCCGAGGATCTCGCGCACGGCGTCGCGAATGTGCTCGATCTTGATCGTCTCGCGGGCCAGGAACCCGGTGGCCACTTCCGGCACCACCACGATGAGGTCGGGGTGGATCCCGCGCGCGGTGCGATCGCAGGTGCGGCACGCGTTGCACGGCTCGCCGGGGCCCTTGTCGCAGAGGAGGCCTCGCGCGGACTCGACGGCGAGGGTGCGCTTCCCCACTCCCTCCGGGCCGCTCAGGAGCAGCGCGGGCGGCAGGCGGCCCTGGCCCAGCGCGCGGGCGAGCAGGCCCTTCACGCGGTCGTGGCCGAGGATGCTAGGAAACGGCATGCCGTCCGATGAGGCCGCGCTCCTCGGCCGCCGCGGTCACGCGCCGCGCGACTTCTTCCGCGGGACCCTCCGCGTCGACGCGCACCCAGCGCGCGGGCTCCGTGGTGGCCATCTCGAGGTAGCCGGCGCGGACGCGCTCGTGGAACTCGCGGACCTCCGCTTCCAGGCGGTCGAGGGGGCCGCGCGAGCTGGCGCGGGCGAGGCCGACCTCCACGGACACGTCGAGCAGGATCGTGACGTCCGGCGTCAGTCCGCCGGTGGCCAGGCGGTGGACGTCCAGGATGAGCTGGCGGTCCAGGCCGCGACCGTACCCCTGGTACGCGAGCGACGAGTCCGTGTAGCGGTCGGACACGACGCTGCGGCCGGCTTGCAGCGCCGGGCGGACGAGCTGCGCGACGTGCTGGGCCCGGTCCGCGAAATAGAGGAGGACCTCCGTGGCCGGTGCGACCTCCCCGTGCCCGTGCTCGAGCAGGAGACGGCGGATCGCGCGGCCGGTCTCGGTGCCGCCGGGCTCCTGGGTGAGGACGGTGTCCGGCCCCAGACGCTCGGCCAGGAGCCGCGCCTGCGTGCTCTTCCCGCTGCCCTCGATCCCCTCGAAAGTCACGAACGGCATTCCGCATTCTAGCAGCCCGCCTCGCGCGGCCTTGACCCGGCGCCAGGCGCCGCATAGGGTGCGGACCATGCTCAGCCTCGAAGGCCGCGTGGCCCTGGTGACGGGCGGCAGCCGCGGCATCGGGCGCGCGATCGCGGTGCTGATGGGTTCCCTGGGCGCGCGCGTGGGCGTCAACTACGTGCGGGACGCCACCGCGGCCGAGGCCACCGTGGCCGAGATCCTCGGCGCGGGCGGCCAGGCCACCGCGCTGCGCGCGGACGTCTCCGACGTCGCGGCCGCGGACGCGCTGGTGGCCGAGGCCGAGGCGCGACTCGGCCCGCTGGACGTCCTCGTGGTCAACCACGGCATCTGGAAGCACGCCCCGCTGGGCCAGCTGACGCCCGGGAAGTGGAGCGAGACCATGCACGTGAACCTCGACGGGGCCTACGCGGTCTGCCGCGCCGCCGCGCGGTACATGGTCCCCCGCCGCCGCGGGTCGATGGTGCTGATCGCCTCCACCGCCGGCCAGCGGGGCGAGGCGGAGTACGCGCACTACGCGGCGACCAAGGGTGCCCTCATCGCCTTGACCAAATCGCTGGCCGCGGAGCTCGCGCCGGACGGGATCCGCGTGAACGCGGTGGCCCCGGGATGGGTCCTCACCGACATGACGCGGCGCGTCTTCGAGGGACCCGAAGGTCCGGCCGCGATCGAGAAGATCCCGCTCGGCCGCCCGGCGCGGCCGGAGGAGATCGCCGGGCCCGTGGCCTTCCTCGCTTCCGACCTCGCCTCGTACATGTACGGCGAAGTGCTGGCCGTCAACGGGGGCGCGGTCATGACGGACTGATGGCCAGGCTCCGGATCCTGGTGACCGGAGCCGCCGGCCTGCTGGGCGGACGCCTGGCCGAGCGGCTGGCCTCCGCGCACGACGTGATCGCGATGCGACACCACGCGCCGGTGCCGGCCGGCCTCACCGCCGTGGACGCCGACCTCCTGGACGTGGGCGCGCTCGAGCGCGCGGTCGAGACCGCGCGCCCGGACGCGGTCCTGCACAGCGCCGCCCTCGCCGATGCCGATCGCTGCGAGGCGGAGCCGGATCTCGCGCGGCGATGCAACGTCGAGGCCAGCGCCGAGATCGCACGGCTGTGCCGCGCGCGCGGCCTCCGCCTCGTCGCGCTCTCCACGGACCTCGTGCTCGCCGGCGACGTGGCCTTCTCCGTCGAGGATCAGCCCGCCCGTCCCGTCCTCGTCTACGGCCGCACCAAGCTCGCGGCGGAGGAGGCCATCCTGGGCGAGAGCCCCGGTGCGGTCGTGCTGCGCGTCGCCCTCGTGATCGGGCGCGGCTTCGGTCCGCGCACCACGGCCAGCGAAGCGATCGCGGCCGCGCTCGCGGCCGGACGCCGGCCACGGCTCTTCGACGATCAGTACCGCACGCCCATCGATCCCGAATCCGTCGCCGATGCCGTCGGGCGCGTGCTGCAAGGCGCGGCCGCCGGCCGCTTCCATCTCGGGGGCGCGGAGCGGCTCAGCCGCTACGAGCTGGGCCAGCGCGTGGCCCAGGTGCTGGGCCTCGGCGGGCAATTCCAAACGGTGAGCCAGGCGAGCCAGAGCGTGCGCCGGCCCGCCGATGCCTCTCTCGATTCGGGCCGCGCGCGAC
>DASTLK010000117.1:0-4318 GCA_035715025.1 Vicinamibacteria bacterium | reverse complement strand
AAGAGATCGCGCTCATCGCCGAGCCGCGGACGCAGGGTTAGGGTCATGAGCGATCCGCTCAAGCCGAATCCACCCTACAACACGATCCCGGAGTCGCGCCCGCGTGTGCCGCTGGTGGACACGCCCATCCCGCACGCGGGGCGCAAGAAGAAGTCGATCGTCCACTCGCACGACGCCTATCGCCCCGAGCACAACGAGGCGGTGTCGGACATCAACATCACCCCGCTCATCGACGTGATGCTGGTGCTCCTGATCATCTTCATGGTCGTGACGCCCCTGGCGCAGAAGGGCCTCGACATCGCGCTGCCCCAGACCTCCACCCAGCAACAGCAGCCCCAGCCGCAGACCCAGAGCAACCAGGTCGTGCTGGGGATGGAGGAGTCCCCCAGCGGGGCCGTCATCACCGTGAACAAGAGCCCGGTGTCGAACATGGAAGATCTCGACCAGCGCCTCAAGGACATCTTCCAGACGCGCTCCGACAAGACGATGTTCGTCCGTGCCGACGGGAAGATCCCCTACGGCAAGGTCGTCGAGGCCATGGACGTGGCCAAGGGCGCGGGCGTGGAGCGCATCGGGATCATCTCCGAGAAGATGATCGAGCAGGCGGGCGGCGCTCAGCCGGCCGGACCCGCACAGTAGGAGAGTCGCGCCGGCGTCTACTGCGGAGGGGGCGGGCGCAGGCTCGCCAGCAGGGCGAGCGTGATCAGCAGCACGACGCCCACCGCCGCGCCGATGGGCCGCGCGGCGTACCACGCCGGCGCATCCACGTGCGTGACGCGCTTCGCCTCCAGCGACTGGGCACTCACGACCAGCGTCGGGCCGGCCGACCCGCGGACGAGGGCCAGCTTCGTCCGGGACGGTTCGGCCACGTGCTCGTCGATCAGGACGGCGCCCGAAGGGCGCAGCAGGAGAAGACGGTAGGCGCCCGTCACCGCGACGAGCTCGTCGGTGCCGTCTCCATCGAGATCAGCCGCGACGAGGTCCATGACCTCGCCGTCGACGGGCGTGACCGCGAGCCTCGCCCCGCGGCCGTCGAGCATGGCCACGTAGCCGCTGTACTGGTGGCGGATCGAGGGCTCGGCCAGGCCCGCCGCCGCGATCACGGGCTCGCCGTTCCAGGCCGCCGGCCGCGCCACCATCACCATCCCCGGCAGCGTCCCCGAGCCCCGCACCTGGCCCGTGGCCGCGTCGAGCAGCGCGAACCGTCCCTTGTCGCCGCCCGCGAACGCGACCTCCGCGCCGCCGTCTCGCCGCGCGACGGCGAGCGTCTGCAGCGGCTCCGCCAGCCGGAAGGACCAGGCCCGCTTGCCCGCGGCGTCGATCCCGTCCACCTCTCCCGTCGCGCGGCCGGCCAGGAGGAGACCGCCGGCGGCGTCGACGGGCAGGAGGTGGCGCACGGCGTAGGGATCACCGCCCACCTTGGAGTTCGGGAAGCAGTACTCCCAGGCGAGCTCGGGTCCCACCAGCGAGGCCAGGCACCCGCGGAAGTCGGCGGCCACGACCTGTCGCGGCCCCGGGAACGACGCGATCGCCACGCTGGCCGGGTTCTCGAGGCTCTCGAGCAGGCCGACGTTCGGGGTGACCTCGTTCATCGATTGGTCGACGACCTGCACGGAGACGGGTGCGGCGGGCGGGAGGTTCTCCGTGGCCACGGCGATCTCTTCCTGCCCGTCTCCCGTGAAGTCCGCGACGGCGACGTTGGTGCCCCAGGGGATCACGCCGTGCGCGACCCGCTTCCCTTCGAGCGTCCACACCGCGAGGGATTTCGATCCGTGCACGACCACGCGCGCCGCGCCGCCGGCTCCCTTGGCCGGCCAGACGTGCCAGGTCTCGTCCCCCGTGGCCTCGGACCATTCCTGGCTCGCCGCCCATCGCGTGACGCGCGGGCCGTGGAGCGTCTCCAGGCGATGCGTGACGAGGGCGTCGCCGGCGCCGAGGAGGAGCAGCGTCGCCGCCACCGGGCCGAGGCGGCTCATACCAGCGGCACCGAAGCGCCGGCCACGCGCAGGACCTCCGCCAGGTCGGCCCAGGCCAGGCGTCGGCGCGGCGTCTTCAGGCGGAGGGAGAGGCGATGCCGGTGCGCGCGTGCGGCCAGGATCTGCAGGCGTCCGGCGGCGCCGGGGACGGGTGCGCGCAACTGGGGCGGCCGGCCATAGGGCTCACGCGCGACGGCGACGACGTGCGCCCGCCACCGGCGGCGGATGCGGCCGCCGGGAAGCACCAGCCGCTCCTCGATCGCGCGCAACCCCAGCCGGAGGCGGCGCGTCTCGATCGAGAGACGGCACCAGACGTCGCGATACAGGGTCGCTCCGTGCCTGGGCCATCCCGCGACGCGCTGGTGCGGCTGCGGAGAGCCGCTGAGATCGATCCACCCGCGCACCTGGTCGGAGGGATCCGCCCAGGCCGCCAGCATCTCCCGGCAGGAGGCCAGGGGCTTGCGCCACGCGGGGGGAGCCCACCAGTGGCGCAGGCGCGCGGCGCGGCCCGCTCGTCCCGCCGGGCGTGTCGCGCTCCGTGCGAGCAGGGCGGCCCCGACCAGCATGGGCGCATACCAGGTGGCGAGCCGGACGTGGAAACCCATCGCCAGGTCGAGGACGCCGCCGGCGAGCGCGGCCAGCAGGAGCGCCGGAACGAGGACGAAGAAGCGCCACCGACGTCCCCGTTCGAAGGCCTCCCAGCGCGCGGCGAGCGTGTCCGCCGCGCGCGCGGCCTGGTCGGAGCTGTGGTCGAGGTGGAGGAAGGGTCCCGGAGGATCGGGAACGGGGTGCGCCAGAGCGGACGACCTCGCCCCTCCGGGCGAGGCCACCGGGGCTACCGGCCCCCGCTCGCGGCGGGCGCGGCCGAGGCGGCGGGAGCGCCTTCCGCGGCCTGCTGCTTCTTGAGCTCGAGGCCCTGCTTCTGGAGGTCCTGGGCCTTCTCCAGGAACTCCGCCTTGGCCCGGCGGTCGGAGGTGGCCCCCGCCTTCACGCGGTAGAGCAGCCCCTTGTAGATGACCGCTTCGAAGTAGTCCGGCTTGAGGTGCAGGGCTTTGTCGACGTTCTCCATGCCCTTGTCCGCGTACGCGTTCTTCTGCTCGTCGGTGAGCAGGGGATCACGGTAGGCCTTGTCCCAGTAGTAGCTCGCGACCTTCTGGTATCCGGCGGGATCGCTCGCGTCGATGGCGGCGCACTGCTCGAGCACGGCGATGGCCTGATCGAACTTCGACAGCCGTGGCTTGTTGCTCCCCTCCACCCAGGGTGCGCCCGTGTCGTCCCAGTTGGGCTTGTTGTAGAAGCCGGCCAGGGCACCGCAGGCCTTGGCGTCCTTGGGGCTCTGCTCGGCGACCTTCTTGTAGATGGCCTCCGCCTCCGCGAACTTGTTGAACTTCTCGTACAGGTTGGCCAGCGCGTAGAGGTTCTTGGAGTCGTTGGGGTTGTCGGCCACGAGCTGCTGCGCGTACTTCTGGGCTTCCTCGTAGTTCTTGTAGGGGTCGTCGGCGTAGATCCCGATGAGCGCGGCCAGGGAGTTGCGCCGCACGTTCTTCTGGCTCTCGGTCTGGCCGGGGTTGGTCTCCAGCGATTTCTTGAACGCCTCGATCGCATCGTCGAGCTGCTTCTTGTTCTCCGGCGTGTCCTTGCCCGGCCGGTATTGCGCCTGGTGGGAGCTGCCGAGGTAGAACCAGGCTTCGCTGAAGTTGGGGTCGAAATCGACGGCGCGCTGATAATCGTCGACCGCCTTCTTGAAGTTCTCTTCCTTGTAGTCCTTGTTGCCGTCCTTGAACGCGGCCTTGGACCTTACCTTGGAGCAGCCGACCCCCGTGCCGAGCAAGGCAATCAGGGCAAGAGCCACGATGGGCCTGGAGGTCTTCATCAGCCTATCTCCGCAAGCAGTTGATCGTGAACGAGGTCCCGGCGTCCCGGAGACAAAAATCATAGTGCCGCCACTAGAGCGAGTCAACAACGGCGGCGTCGACGGGCCTCACGGTTGACGCTCCCGGGGGCCACTCCTAGACTGGTGGTTCGCCGCCATGATTCGCTTCGAAGACATCTACGAGAACGTCAAGCGGCACCATGCGGGCGCCGACCTCGAAGTGCTCCGCAAGGCGTACATCTTCTCCGCGGTCGAGCACAAGGGACAGACGCGGGCCAGCGGGGAGCCTTACCTCGTCCATCCGCTCGAGGTCGCGGCCATCCTGGCCGAGCTGCGCATGGACCCCGCCTGCGTCGCGGTGGGCCTCCTGCACGACGTCCTCGAAGACACCTTGACCGACGCGGACAAGATCAAGGAGCACTTCGGGCCCGACGTCCTCCACATCGTGGAGGGCGTGACCAAGATCAGC
>DASTLK010000116.1:0-3924 GCA_035715025.1 Vicinamibacteria bacterium | reverse complement strand
CCTGAACCTCCTCGTTCCCGACGTCGATCCGGAGAAAGCGGGCTGGGCGATCCCGCCGCACCTCAGCGCGCTCGCGGCGACTGCTCCGGCGATGATGGCCATGGCGGGCCTCGTGGCCGCCGCGGCCGTGCTGATGGTCGCGGCGCGCTGGCGCCCGGAACGCCTGGGCCCGTCCCCGCGCGCGGCCGCCTTCGGGCTGGTGTGGTTCCTGGCCGGCACCTCGCCTTTCGCCGTGCTCGCCCACCGGCTCTTCATCCGGTACACCTACTTCGGGCATGCGGGGCTGGCCATCGTGGCGGGCGCCGTGGCCTCGGCGGTGACGCAGCCGATCCTGGAGTGGCGCGCGCGCAAGGGAGAAATCGGGGCGCCAAAAGGTTACGTCGCCGCGGCCGGGGCCTGAGGGAGGGCCACCGCGTGCGCTACGCGATCGGGATCGATCTCGGGGGAACACACATCAAGGCGGCGAGCGTGTCCGAGTCGGGAGAGATCCTCGACCGCGCCACCGGCGAGACCCGCGACCGCGCGGCGCCCGGCGCCTGGGTGGAGACGATCCGCGGGCTGCGCGCCCAGATCGAACTGCGCCGGGGCGAGCCCGCCGCGGGGATCGGCGTGGCGGCCCCCGGCCTCGCCGCGGCGGACGGCCGGTCGATCGCGTCCATCCCCGGCAAACTGGCCGGGCTCCAGGGACTCGATTGGGCCACCGCCCTCGGCGCCGCCGCGCCCGTCCGCGTCCTCAACGACGGCCACGCCGCGCTGCTCGGCGAATGCTGGCGCGGAGCCGCCGCCGGATGCCGCGACGTGGTCCTCTTGACGCTGGGCACGGGCGTGGGCGGGGCCATACTCAGCGACGGCCGCCTGATGACGGGTGTGACCGGCAAGGCCGGGCACTTCGGCCACATGACCCTCGATCCCGACGGTCCCCCCAGCATCGCCGGCATGCCGGGGAGCCTCGAAGGCGCGATCGGCAACTGCACGATCGAGGCGCGCTCGCAGGGCCGCTTCCACGACACGCGGGCGCTGGTCGAGGCGCACCTCGCGGGTGACGCGGAGGCCACGCGCGTATGGCTGCGGTCGGTCTACCGCCTCGCCTGCGCGATCGCGTCGATTGCCAACGCCGTCGATCCCGAAGTCGTCATCCTCGGCGGCGGCATCGCGCGCGCGGGCGATTCCCTCCTCGATCCGCTGCAGAAGTTCCTGGCCGAGGTGGAATGGCGGCCCCTGGGCGGTGTGCGCGTCGAGCTCGCCGCCCTGGGCGAGATGGCGGGCGCGCTCGGCGCCGCCCAACGCGCGCTGGCTCCCTGAACCGGCTCAGCGGTCCAGCGCCGCCCCGCCCGGCAGCAGGTACTGGATCGGCCAGATCTCGCGCATCTGCTCGACCACGGCCGACCACCGGAAGCGAGGGACGTCGATCGTGGCCTGGACTTCGAGTCCGGGCAGTACCGTCGCGGCCGCGTCCGCAAGCGCGCCCGCTTCTCCGGAAGGGGCCAGGGCGAGTCGCGGCATGCCGAGCTTCTCCCGCGCGAAGCGCGCCACGATCTCGACGTCCTCGATGGCCTCCAGGAAGTAGGGACGGCCGGTCAGGAGCGAGTTGTAGACGTGGTTCGCGAGCACGCCGGAGAGTGGATTGAAGTAGGCCTTCGCCTCGTCCGCTTCCGCGAGCGTCGGGTCGTCGCCGGAGGCCGCGCGGTAGCGCATCCCGTTCTCGCCGACGCCGCGCAGGTCGAAGGACAGCACCTCCTCCCCCGCGTCGAGCCGGCGCACGACCGCTGGCCAATCGGCGACTCCGACCTTTCCTTCGAGCGCGAGCGTGAGGACCGCGCGGCCGCGCCCCCCCGCCTCGCGATGGATGTGGAGGAGCGGGATGACCAGCCGCTCGCCGTGATGGAGGCGGTAGCGGTCGATGCGCACGTCGCCGACCCTCGACGTGCCCGCGGCTGCCCACGCGATCACGCCGGCCGCGGGCGGCCCCGATCCCTTGGGGACGAGCTTCCATCCCGCGACGGCGTGGCCGCCTTCGCCGTGATAGAGGTCCGCAAGCGCCTTCGCCGCGGGCGGGTGGGCCCGGCGCTCTTCGCGGATGACCTCGGACAGCGAGCGGCCCGCGAGGTCCACGCGGACCTGACCCGTGGGCGTGGCGCGCAGGGGGACCGCGTCGAGGATCTTGACCGCATCGAGCGCGGAGCGCGAGGGCATCCCGTTGAAGCGGTCGATGAACGCGAAGGCGGCGCGCCGGTTCTCCGGCGAATACATGTGGCCGTGGACGCCTTCCGCCATCGCGATCCGATCGCCGTGGCCGAACGCGCGGTAGAGCGCGGCCACTTCGCGGAAGGTCTTGCGCGTCCCCTCGATGGGAAAGAAGTCCTTGACCGCCGCGAGCAGGATGACCGGGCGCGGATAGACGAGGAGGAGCAAGCCCGGATGGTCGATGCCCGCGGAGACGAGGCGATAGGGGTCCTGCTCGGGATCGCTGTCGGGGTCCTCGAAGATCCGGTTCGCCATGCGCATGGGCAGCGAGGTGACGAAGCAGGAGGGCGCCACCACCCCGATGCGCTCGTCGAGGGCGCCCAGGTACAGCGACTGGAATCCGCCCCCGCTCGTTCCCGTGACCGCGATGCGCGCGGCGTCGACGTCTGGACGCGTGAGCAGGTAGTCCAGCGCGCGCATGCCGTCCCAGACCATGTAGCGGTCGAGGGTCGTGCCGGCCACGCAGGCCAGGTTCCCCAGCACCGCGTGCTCGCCGCACACGAGGTTGTAGCGGCTGCGGCCACGCGCCGCGTCCCAGAACTGGCTGCGCTCTCCCTGCCCGACGGGATCCCAGCTGATGACCACGTAACCGCGCCGCGCGAGCTGCCCGCTGATCTCCTGGTAGTTACGGAAGGACTTGCCGTCGGGCGAGTGGCCGCAGGGGACGAGCACCGCGGGCTTGGGCCCGCTCGGCGCGTCGGGCACGTACACGAGCGCGGTCACGTGCAGGCCGGGCAGGCTCTCGAAGATCACCTTCTCGATCCGGTACCCGTCCATGGCGATGGTGCCGGTCACGCGCGCGTTCAAGGGCGCCTTCGTCTCCGGCAGCCCCCCGATGACGTCGAGCACGCGCGCCCGCATCTCCTTGCGCAGGGCGAGCAGGTCGGCTTCGGTGCGCACCTTCTCGAAAACCGCGCGCCGTGCGTCATCCTGTCGCCAGGCCCGGTCGAGCTGGTCGAGCAGGTAGGGAGTGATGCGGGGCCCCGGCTCGCCGGGGTCGTCGAGCACGGTGAACATCCCCGCCGACGGCGCGTCCTGAGCCGCGGCCCCACCCGCACCGGCGAGGAAGGCCGCGGTGGCCAGAAGCGCGACGAGCATCTCCCGTCCTGGGTGCGCCATCAGACCCCCTTCCGCCACTTCGGGTCGTCCGCCGCGAGCAGGCGGACGGCCAGCGACCCGTCCGCCTCCACGGGCTGGGCGCAGGCCCATCGCACCGGGCGCCGCACGCCCTTGGTCACGATCTCCGCCCGCAGGCGCACGGTGCCGCCCTCGAGCGCGCGCGGCACGCGAAACGACGCCTGCCGCAGCTTGCCGCCGTAGGGGTGCCCTTGATCGAGCGAGCCCCCCGCCTGCGCGATCCCGTCCGGAGTCTCCGCGACCACGTGCAGCGTACCCGGCACTCCCGCCACTCCGTCGTTCGCGAAGGCCACCACGAGCTCGGTCCCGCCCTCGCGCTTGCGCTGCCACACCCACGACGGCCGGACGCGATACCCCATGCGCTGCTGCAGCGCGGTGAAGCCGGCGGGGTGGCGCTCGTGATAGCGGGCCACGCTCTCCGCCTCCGTCCACAGCGACCAGTAGTTCGCGCCGAGGTCGAGGCAGTGCCGGATCGCGTGCTCGATCACGTTGACGCCCGCGGCATCGACGGTGAACCTGGGCTCGTCCGTGCGGTAGTGGCGG
>DASTLK010000115.1:0-2497 GCA_035715025.1 Vicinamibacteria bacterium | reverse complement strand
TCGCGTCCGCGCGCGTGCGCGCGCGAGCCAGGGCCTCGCGGAAGCGCGCGCCGTCGAACGGCTTGAGCAGGTAGTCGACGGCATGGACTGCGAAGGCCTGGAGCGCGTATCGATCGTACGCGGTCACGAACACGACGGCGGGCATCCGCTCCATCCCCACTTCGCGGATCACGTCGAACCCGTCGCCGTCGGGCATCTGCACGTCGAGGAAGGCCACGTCGGCGGGGCGCTGCCGCAGGATCGCGGCGGCGGCGCGGCCGGTGGCGCATTCGCCGACGATCACGACGCCCGCCTCCTTCGAGGCCAGCGTGCGGAGGCGCTGGCGGGCCAGCGGCTCGTCGTCGGCGATGAGCACGCGCGTGGCGCCCATCACGATCCTGCACTGCGGCCAGCACCTGGCTGGTTGGCTGCGCTGCGGCCACCAACTGGCTGGTTGGTTGCCGTCGCGGCCAGGTCGGTGCGGAAGGGCAGGCTCACCGCCACTTCCATCCCGCCTTCGCGGGCGCGCCGCAGCTCGAAGCGGTGCGCGCTGCCGTAGAGATGCTCGAGGCGGGCCCGTGTGTTGGCGAGGCCGATGCCGGAGGAACGTCCGTCCGTGGCCGCGCCCGGCGGACCGTCGTCCCACACGCGCAGCTCCAGACGCCCGTCCACGCGCTGGGCGCGAATGCCGAGGGATCCACCCTGCGCGCGCCGGGCCACGCCGTGCCGGATCGCGTTCTCGACCAGCGGGTGCAGCAGCAGCGTCGGCACCAGGGCGCCCAGGCTCTCGGGCTGGATCTCCCGCACCACGCGCAGGCGATCGGGGAAGCGCACGTGCTCGATCTCCAAGTAGCGGTCCAGGAACTCCACCTCCTCGCGCAGCGCGACCTCCTGGCCGTCCATCTCCTGGAGCGCGCGGCGCAGGAGGTCGCTGAGGAGCACGATCATCCGCTCGGCGGCGTCGGGCTCGGCGTGGACCAGGGTTCCGATCGCGTGCAGCGTGTTGAACAGGAAATGCGGCTCGAGCTGGAGGCGCAGGAGCTGGAGCTGGGCCCGGGCCAGCTCCGTCTCCAGCTTCGAGGCGCGCACCGCCCGCTCGCGGCTCTCGCGATGCAGGACCAGCCATTGGCTGACCGCCAGCACCTGGACGCAGACGAGCAGGTTGCTGAGGTAAGCGCCGACGAAATCCTGGCGCGTGATTTCCCATCCCCAGGCCGGGTGGCCGAGCGCGTCCCCCACGTACCGGGTCAGCGCCGTCGCCGGGAACCAGTAGAGGACGGGCAGGGCGATGGCGACGGCGAGGTGGAGGGGCAACCTCGGCCACGTCTCGCGGTCGAGGCGGAGGGCGACACCGAAGGCGAGCAGGGGCGGGGTGAGCAGGGCCCAGAGGTACTCGTCGGTGAGCGAGTAGGCGAGCGAGTGCCACCAGGCGATGTGCTGGCGGTCGAAGTAGTAGGCGTACCGCGCAGCGGCGCTGAGGGTGGCAAGGGCGGTCCAGGTCAGGAACGTGACGATCCATACCCGGCCGGACCGGACCTCGGCAGGCACGCGAGGCATGGGGCGCATTATCGCGCCGCCGTGACCGGCTGTTGCATGGCGACGGGCCACCCGGCCGTCTGGTCCCTGGCCAAGCCCGGTTGGACCCCGCGAACCGCGGTGAGTCACACCTCGCTTGTTCCGTTACGGCCGCGCTGGGTAGCGTCCGTGGCATGTCCAATCCCCTATTCGCCCGCAAGCCGCTCGAGCTGTTGATCAAGGAAGCACAAGGCGAGTCGCAGCTGCGGCGCATCCTCGGCCCGGTACAGCTCACGAGCCTCGGCGTCGGGGCGGTCATCGGGGCGGGCATCTTCGTGAGCACGGGCGCGGTGGCGCGGCAGACCGCGGGGCCGGCGCTCATGGTCTCCTACGTGGTGGCCGGCCTCGCCTGCGTCTTCGCGGGCCTGTGCTACGCGGAGCTTGCGTCGATGGTCCCCGTCGCCGGCTCCGCCTACACGTACGCCTATGCCACCCTCGGCGAGCTGCTGGCCTGGATCATCGGCTGGGACCTGGTCCTCGAGTACGCGCTCAGCTCCGCCACCGTCGCCACCGGCTGGTCCGGGTACTTCCAGAGCGTGCTCTCGGCCTTCGGCCTTCACCTGCCGCACGCCATCGCCGGTCCGACGATCGCCTACGACCCCATGCTGGGCCGCCTCGTCGCGACAGGCGCCCTGTGCAACCTGCCCGCGCTCTTCGCCTCCGCCCTCGTGACCGCGGTGCTCGTGATCGGCATCCGCGAGAGCGCGGGGCTCAACACCGTCCTCGTCATCGTGAAGGTCACGGCCGTCCTGTTCGTCATCGTCGTCGGGGCCTTCTTCGTCGATCCCCGCAACTGGCGGCCCTTCGCGCCTTACGGCTGGTCGGGACTGACCCTCTTCGGGCACACGGTCGGGGGCGGCGGGGACGCGGGGGGACGCCCGATGGGGATGCTGGCCGGCGCGGCCCTGGCCTTCTTCGCCTATATCGGGTTCGACTCCGTCTC
>DASTLK010000114.1:0-2803 GCA_035715025.1 Vicinamibacteria bacterium | reverse complement strand
CGCGCCGCATCACGAGGGCGGTGGTGACGAAGGTTGCGAAGAGGACCATGTCGAAGATCGGGATGGCGAGGAAGGCCAGCGGATCCACTCCGGGCGGCGCGCCGCCCCTGGCCGCGGTAGCGATGGCCGTGGTGGTTCCCGCCACGATCATGGCCGCCGCCAGCACCGCGCCCGCCACACCGAGCCGCCGGTGCACCGCCACCCGGTGGCTCGCGACGAGCGCGGTCTGGACGATGAACAGCAGCACCCACCCCGTGAAGAGCGCGCCGTGCAGGTGAACGAGGGAGGTGAACGGCGCGCCGCTCACCGTGGCCCTCGGTCCCTCTCCGAAGAATCGCAAGTAGTAGGTTGGCGCGAATCCGGTCAGGACGGTCAGCGCTAGCGCGATGGCCATGCCGCCGTAGAACAGGCGATCGTAAGCGCCGACCGGAGTCGTCGCCGGCGATTGCGGTAGGGGTCTCGTAGCCGCGGCAGCTGCCATGACAGTCCTCCAGCGCGCGGGAGCGTAGCAGAAAATATGTCCGGGGGCCGCGGGCTCGAACGTCTAACCAGTGAAGGAGCTGGCAACAGATATTCTGGGAGAGGAGGCAGCGCGATGAGTGAGTTCGTTTATCTCTTTCGGGCCAGCCTGGCCGGCCGGCGCGAGGCCATGGGAACGCCGGAGCGGGCGCAGCGCAGCCTGCAGGCGTGGCTGGCGTGGATACGGGAGCTGGAAGCCAAGGGCCATCTGAAAGACCCGGGGCAGCCGTTGGAGCCCGAGGGTCGTGTGGTCCGCGGCCCGGAGAAGGTGGTCACGGACGGCCCCTACATCGAGGCCAAGGACCTGGTCCTGGGCTTCATCGTCGTCCAGGCGCGTGACCTGGCGCAGGCCGTGGAGCTCGCGAACGGTTGCCCGATGCTGCAGGGCAGCGGATCGGTGGAAGTCCGCCCGGTGGGCAAGCTCGACATCTCGTAAGGAGGGTCTTCATGCGACGAATCATGGCGTTCGACCGGGTGACGGCAGACGGTTACTTCACATCACCGGACGGGAAGCTGGACTGGGTGGTGCCGGAGCCGCAGATCGACAAGGAGGCCGGAGAGGGCATGTCCGGTCAAGGATCGATCCTGTTCGGGCGTCGGACCTACGAGATGTTCCAGGCCTACTGGCCGCACGCCCTCGAGGACTCCGCCACCGCGCCCGATCCCCACATGCCGGGACGCCGATCTCCGGAGATCCGCGCCATGGCGGTCTGGATCAACGAGGCGGCCAAGACCGTCTTCTCCAAGACCCTCGAGGGCGTCACGTGGAAGAACTCGCGCCTCCTCCGCACGTTCGATCCGCGCGAGGTCGAAGCCATGAAGAAGCAGCCCGGCCCCGACATGCTCGTCTTCGGCAGCGGCTCGATCGCGTCGCAGCTCACCCAGCACGGGCTCATCGACGAGTACCGCTTCATCGTCGGCCCCGTCCTCCTCGGCGGCGGCAAGTCGCTGATCAGCGGCCTGACCAAGAGCTCGAGGCTGGACTTCCTGGAGGCCAGGGCCTATCCCTCGGGCAACGTCATGCTCCGCTACGCACCACATAAGTAATGACGCGCGGGAGCGGCCCAGTCCGTTGGACCTGAGCGAGCACCTCTTCCGCCATGAGTCCGGGCGCATGGTCGCCGCGCTCACGCGGATCTTCGGGGTGCACAACCTGACCCTGGCCGAAGACGTCGTCCAGGACGCCTTCTGTCGCGCGCTGGAGGTGTGGAAGGTCCGCGGCCTTCCGGAGAACCCGTCCGCCTGGCTCATGGCGACGGCGAAAAACCGCGCCCTCGACGTGCTGCGGCGCGAGCGCACCGCGCGCACCTTCGCGCCCGAGCTGGGCCGCCTGCTCGAGAGCGAGTGGACGATCGCGCCCGTGGTCGAGGAGGCCTTCGCCGCCCCCGCCATCCGCGACGAGCAGCTCCGGATGATGTTCTCGTGCTGTCATCCGCGGCTCCCGGAGCCGGTGCAGGTCGCGCTCGTGCTCAACATCCTGTGCGGCTTCGGCGCCGGGGAGATCGCGAGTGCCTTCCTCGCCGGCCGTGCCGCCATCGAGAAGCGGATCGCGCGCGGGAAGAAGGTCCTCGCGAGCTCCCGGCGGCTGTTCGACCTCGGCGAGGCAGAGTTCTCCTCGCGCCTGTCCGCGGTGAGGCGCGCGCTCTACCTGCTGTTCAACGAGGGTTATCACGGCGCGTCCGCCCAATCGGCGGTGCGCACCGAGCTGTGCCAGGAGGCCATGCGCCTCACCGCGCTGCTCCGCGAGCACCCGCCGGCGGCGACGCCCGAGACCACGGCCCTGGCCGCCCTCATGTCCCTCCACGCGGCCCGGCTACCGGGGCGCCTCGACTCCGCGTCCGACCTGAGGCCTCTGCTCGACCAGGACCGGTCGCTCTGGGACACGCGGCTGGTCCGTGAGGGGCTCGCGCTGCTCGAACGTTCCGCCGCCGGCGACGAGCTGACCGCCTATCACGTGGAGGCGGCCATCGCCGCCGCCCATGCCGCCGCGCCCACCATGGCGGAGACGGACTGGGAGCAGATCGTCTCGCTGTACGACCGCCTGATGACCATCGCGCCGTCGCCCGTCGTCGCGCTCAACCGCGCCATCTCGATCGCGGAGCGTGACGGCGCGGAGCGGGGGATCGCGGAGCTCCAGGCCATCGAGGGCCGTGACCGGCTCGAAGGATATCCGTTCTATCCCGCCGCGATCGGCGAGCTGGAGCTCCGTCGCGGAGATCGGGAGCGGGCGCGGACCTTCTTCGCGGCCGCGCTCACGGCCGCGCGCAACCCGACGGAGCGGCGG
>DASTLK010000113.1:0-2925 GCA_035715025.1 Vicinamibacteria bacterium | reverse complement strand
CCGGCCGCTACAAGGAGGACCGCAGCCAGCCCTTTCCCATTCACTTCCTCGTGCGCGGCCCAGACGAGCTCGGCGGCGGGTCCGTCGGGTGGCGCTTGTTCGGCGTGGACGAGCCCGCCCGGGTGTTCCTGCTCGGCACGGACGCCTTCGGGCGCGACCAGCTCTCACGCCTTCTCCATGGCGCGCGCATCTCGCTGTTCGCCGGCCTGCTCGCGACCGTGCTGTCGCTCGGGGTGGGCTGGGTGCTGGGCACGGTGGCCGGGTTCTACGGCCGCGGGATCGACGCCGTCCTGATGAGGGCGGCGGACGTCTTCCTCGCCCTGCCCTGGCTGTACCTCCTCTTCGCCGTGCGCGCGGTCCTGCCCCTGCACGTCTCCGCCGTCCAGGCGTTCCTCATGCTCGTGCTCGTCATCGGACTCGTGGACTGGGCGCGGCCGGCGCGCCTCGTGCGCGGCATCGTGATGAGCGCCCGTGAGCGCAACTACGTGCGGGCAGCCCGCGGGTTCGGGGCCACGGACCTCTACCTCATCCGGCGCCACATCGCCCCGCAGACGCTGGGCGTCCTCCTCACGCAGGCCGCACTCCTCGTCCCCCAGTACATCCTGGCCGAGGTCACCCTGTCCTTCCTCGGGCTGGGGGTGGGGGAGCCGGCGCCGAGCTTGGGAAACATGCTGGCCGCCCTCCAGCGCTATCACGTGCTCGCGTCGTACTGGTGGATGTGGGCTCCCGGCCTTGCCCTGGTCCCGGTCTTCCTCTCATACTTTGCCTTGTCGGAAGCGTTTCACTCTCGCGTCGGACCCTCGTCTCCCTAGGTATGACCCACTCCTCGCCAGTGCGGGCTGTGCTCTCCCTCGCGATCGCCCTCCTGTGGGCGTCCGCGTCCGCCCAGAACGCGGCCGCGCCCGCCGAGCCCCTCCGCGCCGCGCACGACGTCGGCCGTCCCGGCGGCCGCCTGGTGTTCGCCCTGCGATCGGAGCCCAAGACCCTCAACCCGGTGGCGGCCGTGGACGTCCCCTCGCGCGAAGTGATCGGCCGCCTGAACGCGGACCTGATCCACATCGACCGGCAGACGCAGCGCACGGGGCCGGCGCTGGCCAGGTCGTGGACGGTGACACCCGATGGCCTGCACTACACGCTCACGCTGCGCCGCGGGCTGCGCTTCTCGGACGGACAGCCCGTCGACGCCGACGACGTGGTCTTCAGCTTCCGCGCCTACCTCGACGAGCGCAACGCCTCTCCGCAGCGCGATCTGCTCGTCATCGGCGGCAAGCCCCTCGCCGTGCGGAAGCTCGACGCGTCCCGCGTGGCCTTCGACCTCGCGCAACCGTACGCGGCGGCGGAACGGCTCTTCGACAGCCTGGCCATCCTGCCCCGGCGCCGCCTGCAGAAGGCCCAGGACGAAGGGAACCTGTCCGCGGCCTGGGGGCTGGGCACCCCACCCTCGGAGATCGCGGGGCTCGGTCCGTTCCGCTTGAAGTCCTACGCGCCGGGTGAGCGCGTCGTCCTCGAGCGCAATCCTTATTACTGGAAGATCGATGGCGCCGGCCGGCCCCTGCCCTATCTCGACGAGATCGTCTTCCTGCTCGTGCCGAGCGACGACGCGCAGGTCGTGCGCTTCAAGGCGGGGGAGACCGACCTCATCAGCCGGCTCAGCGCGGCCAACTTCGCGGTGCTCGCGGGAGAATCGTCGCCCGCGCGCCGCCTCACGGACCTCGGCCCCGGGCTCGACTACACCTTCCTCTTCTTCAACCTCAACGACGCCGACGAAACCCGGCTCCCCGTGGTCGCGCGCAAGCAGGCCTGGTTCAAGCAGACGGCGTTCCGGCAGGCGGTCTCCGCCGCCATCGACCGGGCGGGCATGGTCCGGCTCGTGTATCAGGGCCGCGCCACCGCCCTTGCCTCTCACGTCACCCCCGGCAACAAGGTGTGGCTGAATACGACCCTCCCGCGCCCCTCGCGGTCGCTCTCGCGCGCGCGCGAGCTGCTGGGCCGGGCGGGTTTCGTGATGAAGGACGGCCAGCTGCGCGACGCCACGGGGTCGCCCGTCGTCTTCACGATCGTCACCAACGCCGCCAACGCGGCCCGCGTCCAGATGGCCACGATCATCCAGGACGACCTCCGCGAGATCGGCATCCAGGCGCAGGTGGTCCCGCTGGAGAACCGCGCCCTGCTCGACCGCGTGCTGAAGACCCACGACTACGACGCGGCCCTGATGGCGGTGGCCAGCGGGGATGCCGATCCGAACGGCGAGATGAACGTGTGGGTCTCCAGCGGTCCTACCCACCTGTGGCGTCTGAACGCGCCGGCACCCCTCGTTCCCTGGGAGAAGGAGATCGACGAGCTCATGCTGCGTCAGCTCGTCACCCTGGATGGAGCGGCGCGCAAGCGCCTCTACGATCGCGTGCAGCAGCTCGTGGCCGAGAACCTGCCCATGATCCCGCTGGTCAGCCCGAGCGTCCTCGTCGGCGCGAAGTCCGGCCTGGGCAACTTCCGGCCGGCCATCCTCGATCCCCAGGTCCTCTGGAACGTGGACGAGCTGTTCTGGTCCGCCCCCTAGACCAGCTTCCCGGGGCAGGGGCCTGCGGCTCATCCACCCCGATTTGTCCGACGGAATCGTTTGCCGCGCTTGGGTAGATGATCTAGTGGTATGCTGCGGCCATGCCGAAGAAGGGCAACCCGCCCCTGCAGGGCGAGCTCCTGCAGGGGACGCTCGACCTCCTCATCCTGAAGACCCTGGCCCTGGGTCCCGCGCACGGCCACACGATCGCGCACGTGATCGAGCGCCGCTCCGACGACGTGCTGCAGGTCGAGCACGGCTCGCTGTATCCGGCCCTGCACCGGCTGGAAGACCGCGGGTGGATCGCGTCCTTCTGGGGGACCTCGGAGAACAACCGGCGGGCGCGCTATTACCGGCTGACTCCCTCC
>DASTLK010000112.1:0-8827 GCA_035715025.1 Vicinamibacteria bacterium | reverse complement strand
AGGTCGAGCAGGCGCTCGTACTCCTCGAGCGCGTGGAGCGTCTGGGTCTGATCGCGGTCGGGACCGCTCTTCTGCCTGAAGTAGCTCTCCGCGACCTGGAACTGCGCGTAATCGCTCTTGGGATGGGACGGATACAGGGTCAGGAACTCGCGGTAGGCACCGATGGCGAGGATGTCGTTGGAGATCCCGCCCTCTTGTATGTAGGTGTCACCCAGGGCCAGTCGGGCGGAGGGAGCGTATTGACTCTGCGGGAACGCGTCGATGATCCGCTTGAAGTGCTGCCGGGCGGACTCCCAGTCGTGCTTCGAGAGCGCCTTCTGGCCGGCCTCCCAGATGACCTGGTCGGAGTTGCTGGTCAAGGTGGCGATGTCGGGCTGGCCGTGTCCGCACGAAGCCAAGGCCATCAGCCCCGCCACCAGGCCGGCCCGGAGCGTCCTGGTCATGCCTGCCCCCGGATCCACGCCCACTCGCGGTCGAGCCCCTCGCGGAGGGAGACCGCGGAGCGGAACCCGAGGTCCCGCCTCGCGGCCGTGGTGTCAGCGAAGGTGTCCCTCATGTCCCCTTTCTGGATCTCATCCCGTATGACCTCCAAGCGGCGTCCCGTGACGTCCTCGATCTCGCGCAGCACGTCGCTGAGGACGAGGCGTTCGCCCCCTCCGACGTTGTAGACGCCGCCCGGCCTCCCGGAGTCGGCCGCCGCCCGCGTGGCGGCCACGATATCCGATACGAACGTGAAGTCGCGCGTCTGCGTGCCGTCCCCGAAGAGGTGGATGGGCTCTCCGTCTCGCGCCGCCTTCAGGAAGCGATGGAAGGCCATGTCGGGCCGCTGGCGGGGCCCGTAGACGGTGAAGTAGCGGAGGCTCACCACATGCAAGCCGAAGTTGCGATGGTAGAGGACGGCGAGGTGCTCGGCGGCCAGCTTGCTGACGCCGTACGGCGAGACGGGCTCGCACCGCGCGTCTTCCCGGAGGGGCAGGGACGGCGCGTCCCCGTAGACGGAAGAGGAGGACGCGTAGACGACGCGGGCGCCGCCCGCGGCGCGCACCGCTTCGAGCAGCCGCTGCGAGGCGAGGATGTTGTGATCGGTGTAGTGCGAGAACTCGCGACCCCACGAAGCGCGGACGCCGGCCTGGGCGGCGAGGTGGAAGACCTGTCCCGCGCCTTCGAGCAGGGGCCGGAGGTCCAGGTCCTGCAGCCGGCCCTCGACGAGCCGGAACGCCCGATGGGCGCGACAGGCCTCCAGGTTGCGCTCTTTCGCGGACCGCGCGTAGTAGTCCGTGAAGGCGTCCACGCCCGTGACCTCGTGGCCGTCGGCCAGCAGGGATTCGGTCAAGTGTGAGCCGATGAACCCGGCGGCGCCGGTGACGACGACCCTCACGCCAGGCTCCGCCGGAGGGTGTCGGGCAGCCGGCGCGGGCGTCCCTGCGCGTCCACCGCCGCGTGCTCGGTCATGCCCGTCGCCAGAGGTCCCTCCGTCCCTTGCCGCCGGACCTCGTAGGTGAAACCGACGCGTGCCCCGCCGATGGTCGTCACCTCGGTGCGCACTTCGAGCACGTCGTCGTAGAGGACGGGCTTGAGGTAGCGCGCGGTGGCCTCGATCACGGGCAGGCGCAAGCCGTCCGCTTCCATCTGGCGGTACGTCGTCCCGCTGTGGCGCAGCAGGTCGGTGCGCGCGACCTCGAACCACGCGAAGTACTCCGCGTGGTGGGCGATGCCCATCTGGTCCGTCTCCGCATAGCGCACGCGAATGGTGGACATGGAGACGCGCGGGCTCAACGTGCGGCCTCGATGAGACGTCGGGCCGCCCCCTCGGGATCCCCGTGGCCGAAGACGGCGGACCCGGCCACCAGCACCTCCGCGCCCGCCTCGACCAGCGCGCGGATGTTGCTCTCGTCGACGCCCCCGTCCACCTCGATCTGCGCCTTGAGCCCCCGCTCGCGAATGATCGTGTGCAGGCGGCGGATCTTTTCGAGGGTGGCGGGGATGAACTTCTGCCCGCCGAAGCCCGGGTTCACGGACATGACGAGGACGTAGTCGAGCTCAGGAAGGATCTCGTCGAGCGTGGCCAGCGGAGTCGCCGGGTTGAGGGCCACGCCCGCGCGTACGCCCCGCTCGCGCAGGAAGGCCACCTGGCGCTGCAGGTGGGGGACGGCTTCCTGGTGCACGGAGACCCAGGCCGCCCCCGCGTCCACGAACGCCTGCAGGTAGCGGTCCGCGTTCTCGATCATCAAGTGGACGTCGAGGGGGAGCGGCGTGGCCTTGTGCAGCGAAGCCACCACGGGGGGACCGAGGGTGATGTTGGGGACGAAGTGTCCGTCCATCACGTCGACGTGGACGAGCGCCGCGCCCCCGCGCGCGGCGGCGGCGACCTGGTCGGCCAGGCGCGCGTAGTCGGAGGCGAGGATCGACGGGGCCAGGATCATGGCGCGCTCTGGCTCACGTCGAGGCTGATGGCCGTCTGTGGGTTGACGCGATAACCCGAAAGGGGCGACTGGCGCAGGACGAGGCCGGCGGCTGCGCCCGGATAGGTCCGGTATCGCACCTCCGTCACCTTCAGGCCGGCCGCGCGCAGCGCTTCGAGCACGGTGAGGGCCGGACGGCCGATGAGGTCGGGCATCAGGAATTCCCGGTTGCGGGGCCCGCGGCTCACCAGCAGCGAGGCGCCTTCGGCCGCAAGCATGTCCGTCTCGCCCGTGGGGGGATGCTGCTGCAGGATCGTGCCTTCTTCCGCGCCGTCGCTCACTTCGATCACCCGGCCGACCGGGACCTGCGCCTGCTCCAGCAGCAGGCGCCCCGATCGTACGCTCTCGCCCTCGACGGCGGGGATCATCAGGCGCCGCGGGCCCAGGCTGACCCACACCCGGATGCTCCGCTGCCGCTTGATCCCGGAACCCGCCGCCGGCTCCTGCTCGATGATCAAGTCCCGCCCGAGCTTCGGGTCGTTCCGCCGCCCTTCCACCCTGAGCACGAGACGACGCCGTGCGGCCAGCGCGCCCGCCTCCGGCAACGGCTTGCCGACCAGGGAGGGAACCACGACCTCCTGGGTCCTGAGCACCACTCGCATCGTGGTGAGCGCGCTCAGGCCGGCGGTGACCACGAGGGCCACCGCCAGGAGGCCATACTTCACGAGGGCGATGGCGAAGCGCTTGATGCTCAAGCTCGTCTCTTTGGCCCGCTCCGCCCCGCGCGGGACGAACTCGAAGCCTACCACAGGCCGCGTCTAGCGCCTCAGCTTCACCAAGGGCGCCGCGAAGAAGCCGTCGCCGCCGTCCCGTTCCGGCCGCGTGCGCAGGAATCGCCCATCCGCGAACGCATCCGCCCAGGCCGGACGTGGCGCGATCGTGAACTCCGGATGCGCCTCCAGGAACGGATCCACGACCTCGTCGTTCTCCTCCGGCTCGAGGCTGCACGTCGCGTAGACGAGCGTGCCGCCGGGCGCGACCAGGGGCGCGACACCCTCGAGCAGCTCACGCTGCCGGCGCGCCTGTCGGCCCAGATCGGCGGCACCCACCCGCCAGCGGATGTCGGGATGGCGGCCCAGGGTGCCGAGCCCGCTGCAGGGCGCATCGAGCAGCACCGCGTCCATCGGGCCGCCCAGCGGCAACCGCCGGGCGTCCGCCCCCATTGGATGCACGTTCGCGGCGCCCCATCGGGTGACGAGCGCGGCCAGGGTGGCCAGGCGAGGAGGAGAGATCTCGGCCGCGAACACGTGCGCCTCGGGGCCGAGGTCCGCGAGCAGGGTGGACTTGCCGCCGGGTGCCGCGCAGGCGTCGAGGATCCGGCCCCTTGGCCTGGCCGCGAGGTGCGCGATCATCTGGGAACCCTGG
Source organism: Vicinamibacteria bacterium (assembly GCA_035715025.1). Classification (GTDB taxonomy): domain Bacteria; phylum Acidobacteriota; class Vicinamibacteria; order Fen-336; family Fen-336; genus AA29. Next base: position 5,000 of record DASTLK010000112.1, on the reverse strand, counting down.
TCCTGGACGTAGACGATCCCTTCCGCCGCGACGCGGATGATGCTGCCCTCTCGCAGGTGCCACGCGCCGGGCACGACCATCGGCTCCGCGACGATCCCCTCCGCCGCCAGCCGGGCCTCGATGTCGGGCGTGCGGGGATTGCGGCGATAGACCACCGGCGGCGTCTCCAGGAGCGCGGCCGCACGCGCCCGGGCGGTCTCCGGCCCCAGCCGCGCCAGCCATCGCTTGGCCAGCCAGGGAGGGAGCGAGCCCACCGTCGTGAGCCAGCCCAGCGGGTCCGCCTGGGGGTCGGGCGCCGGCGGCGGACCGTCCCGGGCCAGACGGCGCAGGACGGCGTTGACGAGCCCTGTCGCGCGCGGCGCGACCTCCTTGGCCAGCTCGACCGATTCGGAGACGGCGGCGCGATCCGGAACACGCAGGCGCAGGATCTGGTTCGCGCCCAGACGCAGGATGGTGAGCACGGGGGAATCGATCCGGCCGAGGGCCCGATCGAGCGACGCGGTCAGCGCCTGATCGAGAAAGCCGCGGTGCCGGAGCGTCCCCAGCACGAGCTCGTGGAGGAACGCGCGATCGCGAGGCGACAGCGCCTCGACGTCGGGGCGAGCCAGCCGCTCCGCGAGGCGCGGGCCGCCGCGATCGGCCTCGGTCAGGACCTCGAAGGCGATTCGGCGGGCAGCGGTGGCCACGACGCCCTCACACGAGGCGCGCGCCGGGCTCGAGGCGCGCACCGGCGGCGAAGGCGGCGGCGGACATCGGCCGGCGGCTCTCCGGTTGGACGTCGAGGAGGCGCAGGCGAGTGCCTCCGCCCGCGGCCACGAGGATTCCCTCGCGGTCGAAGGAGAGCACGGTTCCCGGCGGCGCGCCGGCCGTCGCGGGCGCCTCCACGCGTGCGCGGAGGACCTTCAGGTCGCCCTCCGCCGTGCGCGTCACCGTGCCCGGCCAGGGGAGGAGGCCGCGGACCCGCCGCGCGATCTCCTCCGCCGGCCGCGACCAGTCGAGGTGGCCGTCTTCCTTCTCGAGGATGGGCGCTCGCGTCGCCTGCGCGTGATCCTGGGGCTGTGCGCGAAGCGTGCCGCGCGCCAGGCCGTCGAGCGTCTCCAGGAGAACCTCCGCTCCGAGTGGCCCCAGCCGCGCCTCCAGCTCGGGCGCCGTCTCCTCGGGACCGATGGGAGTGGATCGGGCGAGCAGGGTCGGGCCGGTATCCAGGCCCTCGTCGATGAGCATCGTGGTGACCCCCGTCTCGCGCTCACCGTTGACGACCGCCCATTGGATCGGAGCCGCCCCCCGGTATCGGGGCAGGAGCGAGGAGTGCACGTTCACCGTGCGCAGGGGAGGAATGTCGATCACCGCGCGTGGAAGGATCTGTCCGTAGGCCACCACCACCTGCACGTCGGGGCGGAGAGCGCGCAGCGTGTCGACCGCTTCCGGCTCCTTGATGCGCCGCGGCTGGAGGACGCGAACCCCGCGGCGCTCGGCCGCCACCTTGACCGGGGTGGCGGACAGGGAGCGGCCCCGTCCTTTCTCGCGATCCGGCTGCGTCACCACCGCCGCGACCTCGTGGCCCGCGTCGAGAAGGGCCTCGAGCGACGGGACGGCGAAGGCGCCACTGCCCAGGAAGACGACGCGCACGGGCCCGTCCTCACTCCTCCCAGTCGTCGGTGCGCGCCTTCTTGCGGAGCTTGCGCTTCATCAGGTCCCGCTTGAGGGGGGTCAAACGGTCGACGAACAGAAGCCCGTCGATATGGTCGATCTCGTGGCAAAACGCGCGGGCGAGCAGCTCCGTCCCTTCATAGGTCCGCTCCTGGCCGTCGGGGTCGAGACCCTTGACGACGACGCGCTCCGGCCGCACCGGGGAGCCTCCGAAGCCGGGCACGGAGAGGCAGCCCTCGTCGTGACGTTGCTCCCCCTCACGCAGCACGAACTCGGGATTGATCAGCTTGATGAGCTGGCCCTTCTCCTCGCCGACGGAGAGGTCGACCACGATGACGCGCAAGGGCACGGCGATCTGCGGCGCGGCCAGGCCGATGCCCGGGGCCGCGTACATCGTCTCGACCATGTCGTCGAGGAGCTTGTGGATCGCGCCGTCGATCTCCCGGACGGGCTCGGAAGGCTCGTGGAGCATCGGGTGACCGTATTTCACGATGGGCCTGAGTGCCATTATTCGGACGCATTCCTGCGCGCGAGGAACTCGCGCCAGAGGCGCCGGGTCCCCTCGACGTGCTCGAGCAACTCGGCCAGGCTGTCGCCTCCGAACTTTTCCAGGAGCGCATCCGCGAGCACCCAGGCCACCATGGCCTCGCCGACCACGCCCGCCGCCGGCACCACGCAGGTGTCGCTGCGTTCGACGGACGCCATCTGCGGCTCCTTCGTGCGCAGGTCGACGGAACGCAGCGGGATGAGAAGGGTGGGGATGGGCTTGACCACGGCCTGGGCGCGCAGCTCCTCGCCGTTGGTGATGCCGCCTTCCAGGCCACCCGCACGGTTGCTGGGGCGGTGCAGCCCGCGGTCGTCGTCGAAGAGGATCTCGTCGTGGAAGGCCGAGCCCGGCGTGTGGCCGCCCCGGAACCCGGCGCCCAGCGCGACCGCCTTCACGGCGTGGATCGACATGAGGGCCTGGGCGAGCCGGCCGTCCAGGCGGCGGTCCCAGTGGGCGAAGGTCCCGAGGCCCGGGGGCACACCGTGCACGACGACCTCGAATACGCCGCCCACGGTGTCGCCCGCCTTCTTGGCCGCGTCGATCTCCGCGATCATGGCCGTGGCCGCGGCCGGATCCGCGCAGCGCACGGGACTGTCCTCGACCGCGGCCAGCGCCTCCCACGTGATCGCGGCGCCCTCCGCCGTGGCTTTCCCGATGCTGAGCACGTGGCTGCGCACGCCGATGCCGGCGGTGGCGAGGAGCGCCTTGGCCAGCCCACCGGCGGCCACGCGCGCGGTCGTCTCGCGGGCGGACGCGCGCTCCAGCACCTCGCGCAGGTCGTCGGTGAGGTACTTCAAGGCGCCGGAAAGGTCGGCGTGGCCGGGCCGCGGATGCTTGAGCGCGCGGCGTTTCTTGGCCTCGGGCGGCTGCGGATCCGGGGACATCACGTCCGCCCAGTTCGCGTGGTCGCGGTTGCGGATCACGAGGGACACCGGGCTGCCGAGCGTCTTGCCGTGGCGCAGGCCGGAGAGGACCTCGACGGAGTCGCTCTCGATCTTCATGCGGCCGCCGCGGCCGTAACCCCCTTGGCGGCGCCGCAGGTCGGCGTCGATGGCGGCCCGGTCCACGGCGAGCCCCGCGGGAAGGCCCTCCACGATCACGGTGAGGGCGGGTCCGTGCGATTCGCCGGCGGTGAGGAAGCGCAAGCCCGGAAATATACCACCCGCTCGCTGTGACACTCCGCCGAACTGTGACACCCGGCGGAGCGCTTCGTGTTCCGCGCGCATACGCTCCGCCGCCTTGGAATGACCAACGAGGAGGATGCGGTGAGCGAGATGACACCGGAACGCCCGGCCGTGCTCGGCCGGCGCGGAGAAGCAGAGTGCGCGCGAGCGCGCACGTCCCTGGCCGAAGGGCGTCACGCGGATGCGCTGGCCGCCGTGCGCCGGGCCCGGCGCCTCCGGCCCGCCCAGGACGCGCCGGCGCTGGCCCTGGCCGAGGCGGATGCGCTCCTGGGCCTCCTGCGCTACCGGGAAGCCGTCGTGGTGGCGACGCGTGCGCTCCGCCGCGGCGCCGATCATGAAGACGTGGAGGCGCGTCTGCGCGTGGTCCGCGGTCACGGCCTTTGGCTCACGGGGCCGGCCAGCCGGGCTCACGGCGAGCTGCGGAAAGCGGCGCAGCAGGCCAAGGCGCCCCTCACCCGCGCACGCGTGCTGGAAGAGCAGGGCCTGTTCGCCTGGAAGACCAACGACCGCGACGCGGCCCTCGCCCACCTGGCCCAGGCCGAGCAGATCTATCTGGCCACGGACTGTCCCACGGGCACGGCCCGCGTCCTGGAGAAGCGCGCCGGCATCATGCGGGATGCGGGACGGCTCGAGGAGGCGCTGGCCCTGCAGGAGCGCCGCATCGAGGTCGCGGCCGGCCTCAATCGCTCGGATGTGCTGGCCCTGGCCCGCAGCGGCCGGGCCAGCCTCCTGGCGTCGGTGGGTCGATGGGAGGAGGCGCGGCAGGAGTTCGACGCCTCGGCCGCGCTCTTCCGCGAGCGCGGCGATGCCCGGGAGTTCACGGTGGCGGAGGCGGGCCGGGCGGCGGTGGACGTCGCCACCGGCGATCTCGGCCGTGCGCGGAGGGCGCTCGAGCGCGCGCGGGACCTGCACGCGGACCGCGGCAACACGCGCTCCTTGGCCGAAACCCTGCTCCGCGTCTCCGACCTTCACCTCGCCGCCGGTGAAGCCGACGCCGCCGAGCGCATCGCGGTGGAGGCGCTCGGACTGTACCGGCTGCTCCAGGACACCGAAGGCGAGTGCCGCAGCCGCGTGCGCCGCGTGCATGCGCTGGTGACGCTGCGCCGCTTCACGGAGGCCGCGCGGGAAGGACGGAGGGCCTGCCGGTTGGCCGCCGACAGCCGGGGAGACCTGGTCTCGTTCGCCCTGGTCTCTCTCGGCCGCGCCCTCCTCCGCATCGACCGCCGCGAGGCGGGCGAGGTCTTCGAGCGGGCGCGCAGCGCGGCCCAGGGCCGGCCAGGCTACGTCCAGGTCGCCGACCTGGGCCTGGCCGGGGCGCGTGGCGTCGATCCGGATGGTCACGAAGTGCGGCACGCCCTCGCCGGACTGGAGGCCTGGGGTGACCGCCGTGTGCTCGCCTACGCCCTGGCCGACGTACGCGAGATCCTGGGCCGCCGCGCGGCCGCTCTCGTCGCCGAAGGAGCGCTGGCGGCGTTGCCGCGCGTGCCGGTCCTCTCGGCGGCGGTGGATGCGGCGGCCGCCGTCGTCACGGAGCCGGCGCCCGTCGCGCGCTGGGCGGCGGTGATGCGCGCCCTGGCCTCCGTGCTTCCGTGGTGGCGAGCCGCGCTCGTCGCGGAGCC
>DASTLK010000111.1:0-3630 GCA_035715025.1 Vicinamibacteria bacterium | reverse complement strand
ACGGGCCCGGAGATCTGGGAGCAGACCGGCGGCCGGGTCACGCACTTCGTGGCCGGACTGGGCACCACGGGCACGATCGTGGGCACCGCACGCTACCTGCACGAGAAGAGCCGCCGCGTACGCGTGGTGGCCGTGGAGCCGGACCACGAGATGCACGGCCTCGAAGGGCTCAAGCATCTGCCCAGTGCGATCGTGCCCGAGATCTACGATCCTCGCGCTCACGACGACAAGGTCACGGCCTCGACCGAAGCCGCCTACGCGATGTGCGCGCAGGTTCTCCACGATCACGGCCTGCTCGTCGGGCATTCAGCGGGCGCGGCGCTGTGGGCCGCGCGCGAGGTCGCGCAGGCGGCGCCGTCCGCCGTCGTCGTCGTGCTGCTTCCCGACAGCGGCGAGCGCTACCTGAGCGCGCGGCCCGCGCCTTGAAGATCCCGCGCCCGGAGGCGGACGCCATCGCCGCCCACGCGCGGTCGGGCTACCCGCACGAGGTCTGCGGCGTGCTCGTGGGCACGGCGCGCGACGCCGTGGTGCGGGTGGCGCGGGCGGTGTCCGTGGCCAACCGGGAGACGGAGCGGCCGGCCGTGCGCTACCAGATCGCGCCCGAGGACCTCATCGCCGTGCAGCGCTCCGTGCGCGCGGAAGGCCTCGACATCGTGGGCTACTACCACAGCCATCCGGACCATCCGGCGCGCCCGTCCGAGACGGACCGGCGCATCGCGGCGGAGGGCCTGTCCGACGGCGTGGTGCACGTCGTCTGCGGGGTGGCCGGAGGACGCGACACCGTCGCCACCGCCTGGGTCTTCCGCGATGCGAGCCAGTCGTTCGAGGAGGAGCCGTTCGACGTCGAGTAGGCCAGGAAGGCCAAACGGACGGGCACGAAGACGGAGACGGGAACCGAAGGGTACGCAGAGCCCGGCGGCGCGCGGAGCGCGGCGACGGGCGAGGGGGGTTTCAGGGGGGGCCGCGAACACCCATCGTAATCATGTGTGAGTGCCCCCCCTGAGATTAAAGAAAGGAACACCATGCCGGTGAAAGTACAGATCCCCGCGCCCCTGCGCACGCTGACCGCGGGAGCGGCGGAGGTCGAGGTGGACGCCACGAACGTGCAGGGCGTGATCGACGCCCTCGAAGGCAAGTTCAAGGGCGTGAAATCGCGCCTCTGCGACGAGGACGGCCGGCTGCGCAGCTACGTCCGTGTGTTCGTCAACGGCGAGGACGCGCGCGGCCTGGGCGACGCCAAGGCGCCCCTCAAGCCGGGCGACAGCGTCTCGATCGTGCCGGCGATCGCGGGGGGCGGGTAGGGGCAGGGAGGCACGCGCGCTGATCGCCCTCCGCCGTTCCTGAGCACGCGGCTCAAGGAACGGGCTGGAAGAAGTGCTTCCGCTCCCATTTGGCGACCTTCTTCCCGATGACCGCGCCCTGCACGTCCGCGGTCCGGAAGTGGATGCCGCCCCAGACGCGCGCGTCGAGGACCTCCTTGAGCGCGTCCGAGAAGCGCTCGAAGTGCCTCGGCTGCGCGGGGAACCGCGAGCTCACGAGGTCGAACGCGATCTTGTCGGTGCCGAAGAACTCCTGCATCGCATTCAGGGTCGCGCTGCTCACGCAGCTGTGACCCGATGGGTGGTCCGGGAAGGCCGGGGTCGAGAGCGCCGGAACGGTGGGGGTCGACGGGTCGAACAGCGGCTTCCAGCTCGGATCGGCCTCGGTTTCCGGGTTGCCGTCGGACGCCGCCTCGTGAATCGCGTCGATCGGCCGCCAGAATCTCCAGTAGTACTTGTCGTTCCAGCAGGCGATGGCGCCGTCCGCGGCGGCCAGGCTGGCCATGGCGAACAGGCGCGCGTTCTCCGCGGTGCTCAACCCGAACCGCGCCGATAGCGACCGCATCAAGCCGCCGTACAGCCCTCCCGGCTGCGCCTGCCAGAAGATCGCCGCCATGGTCTGATCCGCCGTGCGTCTCGTGCTGGTGAGCGAGCCGAGCGACTTCACTTCGTTGAAGTCCTCTGCATAGGCGTCGCTCGTCAAAGCGTTGGGCCCGTCCGAGCGGAGCATCTCCGCGCTCGGGAGCAGAAACGGCGTTACGTTGCCGACCCACGGCGTGGGATCGAGGCCGAAGAAGGGGGGGGACCTCCTCCATTGGCCGGGGTCCGTGCCGAGCACGAAGGTGAACGAGCCGTTCCGGCCGTCATGCGCACGCGCCGCGAGCATCGCGGCGGCGGCCGCTTCACCGACCGCGATCCCGCCGTCCTTCGCCGGCCCGTCGGGTATGGCCAGGAGCGACGCGTCGTACAGTGTCTGGAGGCCCGGCACCTGTGACGACTGGACGAGAGCCGCGACGACGCGGAAGGCGGCCGTCGCCGCCGCGGCATCTTGCGAGTACGTCGGGTCGGCCGCCGCCGTGGGAAGGTACGGCTGGTAGCCCCCGGCGATGGCGTTGACCGCGTCGTAGACGGCGCCCTGCACCATCGCCGTGCTGAGGACGGCGGCGTGCGCCGTCGGAGGCGGCACGGTCGAGAAGATCGCGGCGTTCGCATACCTGTTCCAGTCGGTCACGGCGTCGCCGCGCGCGGCGGCGGGCGAGCCGATGGCGGCGACGACGGCTGCGGCAACGAACATCCGGCGGGATGGTGTGAGACGCATGCTCCACTCCAGACTTGACGATGGGCGGTTCTATCCGGCCAAGTAGAGCTACTCAGGTCAGGCGAGAACCGTGGGCAACGTCAGGCCCGCGTCGTACCTGTAGCGAGGGTCGATGCCGTTCAGGGCATCGGACTGTCGTCCGAGGTGCATGCTGTTACACCCGGGCGCGGCGGCCGGTCAAGGGAAATCGCTTGGGGACCGGGGCGGCTCAGCTCGCGACGCGGGTTCCGGGCAGGCCGCGCCGGGCCAGACGAGCGGCCGGGCGCGCGCTTTTCTTCCTCATGCCGCCACTCGCGGCGGCCACCGCGGGAAACGCGGACAGGAGCAGCGCCGCCACCAGGGCCCCGCGATACCAGAGCGGAAGCCAGGTGCCGTGGCTGAAGCCGCGCGACCAGGCGGCGGCGCCGATGGCGACGAGGCCGGCCGCGGGAAGGAGGGCGAGGCCCCACGCGGACCGGCGTGGGGAGAGGCCGCTCACGAGCACGGGCAGGCCGAGGATCCACAGCGCGGGCAGCGGATCCTCCCACACGAGCAGGGCGAAGACTCCGGACAAGGCCGCGCGCGCGGCGAGCCGGCGCCCGCCACTCCCCCAGCCATGGACGAGCCCGGGCAACAGCGCGGCCACGCCGGCCAGCAGCAGGATCGATCGCGGCGCCACGTAACCCAGCGCGGAGAACCAGTCCGCGTCCGTATCGCGCCGGACGGGCGCGCGCGCGACCTCGTCCACCGCTCCGCGCACGGCCTCGCCCATGCGTCCGAGCGCAGCCGCGTCCAGGTGGTCGGCGGTGTCGCCCGCCTGGTGGTACCACGGATAGAACGCGCTCGGCGACGAATCGGACACGAACACCGCGGGCACTCCCGCCTGCAGGAAGGAGAGGTCGTCGCCGTAATGGCTGACGCGGAACGTGCGCACGGCGGGCTGGTACAGCCACGAGAGCCAGGGATCGCCGACGCGCAGCGCCGCGCCCGCTCCGTGTGCGCCGGAGAGGGCGG
>DASTLK010000110.1:0-6224 GCA_035715025.1 Vicinamibacteria bacterium | reverse complement strand
GTGACGCAGCGGCCCTCTCTCTTCCGGGCCGCCGTCTGCCAGGTGCCGCTCCTGGACATGGTCCGCTACCCCCTCTTCCGCATTGCGCGGCTCTGGATCCCGGAGTACGGCTCGGCCGAGGATCCGGAGGCGCTGCGCTGGCTGTACGCGTACTCGCCGTACCACCGCGTGCGCGACGGCACGCCCTATCCGGCGGTCCTCCTCACCACCGGCGAGTCGGACAGCCGCGTGGACCCGCTCCACGCGCGCAAGATGGCGGCGAGGCTGCAGGCGGCCACGTCGTCGTCTCACCCGGTCCTGTTGCGCATCGAAGCCCGCGCCGGGCACGGCCAGGGCAAGCCCCTCTCGAAGGCCCTCGAGGAGTGGGCCGACGTGTGGACTTTCGTCTTCGCGGAGCTGGGGCTGGAGGCCTGACGCCCGATCCGACCCGAAGCGGAACGCCGATGCATTAACATCGGCCGCGATGGGACCCCTCCTCGGCCTGCTCCTCCTGGCCGCGTCCCCGGTCCGTCCCTTCGCCGAAGAGCGACTGCTGCTGGACCGGCGCCTGGAGACGCTGAGGCGCATGCTCCCCGACGGGGCCACGCCCGCCAACGACGTCACCCTGCTGAACGATCTCGCACGCGCGGCGGGCGTCGCCTTCGACATCCGCGCGCGGTCGCCCCTGGAGAAGGGGAATGAGGGCGACGTGCCCGTCGACGTCGTGGGCACCGCGCGCTTCGCGGAGATCGATCGCTTCTTCCGCCAGGTCGCCTTGTCGGCCCGGCTCATCGACGTCGAGAGCCTCGCCCTTTCCGCGGGGCCCGGCGACAGCGTGCGCCTGACCGCGCTCCTCCACTTCCCGTACCGGCCGGCGCGCACTCCCCTGCCCCCGCCCCCGGAAGGGCTGCGCACGCGGCTGTCCGAGGTGACGCGGCCGGTGGCGGACCAGTTCCTGCGCGATCAGGCCCTGGCCCTGGCGAAATCGGAGGCGGTGGCCAGCCTGCGGCGCAGCCGGCGCAACCCCCGCCTCTTCCTCTCCGAGCTGGCCGCGATCGTCCGCGACCGCCCGGTGGTGCTCAAGGAGGCGACGCTGGGCGACGAGTTCGTGGTCCGCGGCCTCACCGTGGGCGAAGGGCCCATGCGCGCGCTGGAGCTGCGGCTCGAGCGCGGCTTCTTCCGCGTGGCGGAGATCCTCATGACGCGCGCGGGCGGGTGCCATCGCTTCGAGGTCCGCGGCCGCAGTCCCGTGGTCGGCATCGAGGCGGAGCTGCCCTTGCCCGCGGTCGACGATCCCTTTCGCCCGGACGATGCGCCCTGCGTCGTCGACCGCGACGGCGGCGGGGTCACCGTGCTCCGGTTCGCGCCCGTCAAGCCCGGCGCGCGCACGCGCCTGCCCGCCCCTCGGGGCACGCTCTCGCTGCGCCTGCGCGACATGGACCTCACCGACGTGTTCTTCGTCCTCCACCTGCTCACCGGGCAGGGATTCCTGGTGGACGAGGACGTGCGCGGGCGCGTCAGCGTCGACGTGAGCCAGGTCGCGCTCGACGACGTGCTCGCGCTGCTGGCCAAGGGCGGCGTGGCCGTCTCTCCGCCGGGGCCGCTGCGCCGCGTCTCACGGACGGCGGCGCGGACGGCGCTGCCCGCGGCCACGGGAGAGGGCACGCCCATCACGTTTGCGCTCAAGCGGGCCGCGGTCGCGGACGTCCTGGCCGTCATCGGGGAGGCCGACCCCACGGGACCGCCGCCGCCGCGCGTCACCGGAGGAAGGCTCAGCCTCTGGGCCAGCGAGGCCCGACTGGCCGACATGCGGGCGGCCGTCCTCCAGATCGCCCGCCCCGCGGGGGCGGCCAGCGGCGACGGCGATCCCCCGCCTCTCCCGCCTTCGACCGAGCGACGGCTGCTCGTGCGAACGGACGAGCTGTCCGTGAGCGAGTTCCAGCTCGCCGGGGTCGCCTCGGCCGGGCAAGGCTGGACCGCCTTCGCGTACTCGCCCACCGGCGTCCTCAACGCCTACCGGCGCGGGGACCGGCTGGCCGACGGCACGATCGCGGATGTGCAGTCGACGGACGTGATGATCACGACGGAGGAGGGCCCCTTGCGCCTCCTGCTCCCCGATCCGGGGCGCTGACGACGTCGGGAGACGCGCCCGTCTCGATCAAAAAAAGAGGCCCGGGGAGAACCCCGGGCCCCACGTCTCTTCAGTGGGCACGATTGGCCCGACGCACCATTGCGGTGCGCCCTTCTTTCAAATTGGAATGGGGTCCTTGTTACAGACCCCCTTCGGAGTCCGGTGGACAGTCTTCCATCGGCACCTCCGTCCATTCGTACGGCACGTTCACGGCGGGTACAGCTGCTTCACGCCACGACACGCCGATACGCTACGTCACTCACATCACGACCACGAACTTGCGAAACGACGTTTGCGACCCGACAACGGCAACGGGAACGTTCGCGCGACCGGCACGCGATCGTCCGAGAGAGCAGTACGTCTCTCTCAGCGCCAATATCGGCCCCGGCCAGGGGACTGTCAAGACGAAACTCTCCCGAACCGGGAGGCATCGACACCGATGGCCCATAATCGGGCCGATGGAGGATCGGACCTGACCCGCGGGCACGCCCAGGGTGCGCTCGCCGTGCTCGGTCCCGTCCTTCTCGCCCTGGCCGTCACCGCGGTTGCGCATCGGCAGGCCTTGCTGGAAGTCGCATGGCCGGACGAGGTCATCTACCTCGTGGGCGCACGCAACGTGCTCGAGCGGGGAACCCTCGACACGAACTTCTACCTGACCTACAGCCTGCTGCGCCGCGGCTACCCGCACCGCGACGTGCACATGCCCGGGTACCTGCTGGCCCTGACCCCCGCGGTGGCCGCCCTCGGTCCGACGCTGCGCGCGGCCGCCGCCGTCAACGCCGTCCTCTTCGCGGCCTCGACCGCGCTCGTGTACGCGATCGGGCGCGCGCTGCTTCCCCACCGCGCCCAGGCCCTTTGCGCGGCGGCGGTCTTCGCGGTGCTGCCCCCGTTCCCGGGCTATCTCTTCGTGGCCTACCCCGAGATCGTCGTCTCGTTCGTGTTCCTGGCCGGCCTGGCCGTGCTCGTCCACGCGCGCGGCTGGGCGGGGGCGGCGGCGGCGGGAGCGCTCTTCGCGGCGGGGGCGCTCTTCCGCGAGACCCTGCTCCTCGCCCTGCCCCTCTACCTCGTGCGCCTACCGTCCCGCTGGCGATGGCGTGCCTTCGCGCCGGCGGCGGCGGCCACCTTCGTCCTCGTCGTCGCGCCCTTCGCGCGCGATCGCGCCGTGCATCCGAACGCGCTCTACCCGAGCGTGCTGGAGGAGGCGCGCGCATCCGCGCACCCGTTCTCCGCGCTCGTGCAGGCCCTCACCGCCAACACGGCGGCCAACCTGCGCGACATCGGCCGCATGGATCCGGACACGAGCGCGGAAGACGCGGTGCTGGCCCTCATCGTGCTGCTGGCGCTGACGGCCGCGCTGGGAGCGCGCCGCCTGGGCCCCGAATCGCGGCGCCTGGCCGGGGCGACCCTGATTTCGCTCGCGCTCCTCACCGCCGCCGTGTTGACCCTCTACGTCGTACGGGAGCGTGGCGGGGTGTGGGGAGGCGTCCGTGCCTACATGGCCTGGATGCCCCTCCTCGTGATCTTCGCGACTCCGCTCCTCTTCGCGCCGCGCCGGCGCGCCGTCACCCTCGTCCTCGCCCTCGTCGTCGCGGCGGGCGCGCTGGCCCTCGACCGTTGGCAGGTGCGGTTCTTCAACCGCTACAAGGGCTCCGACCTGGAGGACCAGGCGCGCAGCGCGACGTACCTGTCGCGTTACCTCGATGCGTACCATCCCCACCGCATCGTCGCGCGTTCGTTCCTCTACGGCTTCCAGCATTACCCGGTGGAAGTCGTCTGGTCCCTCCCGCGCGACGGGCGCGAGCTGGCCGCGCTGAACCAGGCGATCTCCTACGAGTTCCTCGCCATCCACGAGAAGAGCCCGCTCCTCGGCGTCCTCCGGGACAACCCGCGCTTCCTGCGCGTCAACCGCGAGGATCGCGGCGCGGAGCTGCTGATCTGGCGCCGCTTGTACTGAGGGCGCGCCGTGCTACGCTCTGCCCCCCATGCCCAAGCTCGTCTTCACCGCGAACGACCTCCGCGAGTTCCAGCCGGAGCTGGCCGCCCGCCTGGAGACCGAAGTGCGGGACGGCGCCGCCGACGAGCCCGCGGACAGCGCGCTCGAGTGCCGCATCCTCGAGCGCCAGGCGGAACGGCCGCAGATCGCCGTGCACATCGAGGGCAAGGACTGGGTCGTGTCCTTCACGGTGACGACTCCCGCCGCGGCGGGCGAGCTGCGGATGGCGACCAAGGTGGCCCTCCGCGACCGCGGCCGCCGCGTCCCCTATCAGCGCGGCACGCGGCGCTGACCTAGGGCGCCGGCGCTCCGGCACTGCGGCCACCATCGGAGGGTGTGGCTGCACTGCGGCCACCATCGGAGGGTGTGGCTGCTTCGGCGCGATAGACGGCCCAGGACGGATTGCGGTAGGCGAGCACGAGCCCGCGGCGCGGGGGCTGGCGGGGCAGGACGACGTACGACGCGCCGAAGCGCCGGGCCAGCGCGAGCAGGCGATCCTCGGGCAGGGTCTCGTAGCTGTCGCCCAGCGCCTCCATGCGCGCGCCCCACTCCTTCACGAACGCGTCGTCGAAGTACTGCTGCGTGCCGTCCTTCCATTCGCCCACGATCGTGCGCTCGGAGAAGACGCGGAAGCCGGCCTCCTTGGGCGGAGTGAGGAACACGGCGGTGCGAGGCGTGTGGGTGCGCACCCAGTCCTGGGTGGCGCGCCACGCCCCCGATTCCCAGCGCTGGCGCTGCGAGGCATAGGCCCGCGGGGTCAGCCACACGACCGCGAGCAGCGCCGCCCCCGCCACGGCGGCGGCGCGGCCGCGGGGCGAGGAGCGCCCGACGGCGACGATCACGGCCAGGGCGGCGGCCCCGATCACCGTCTCGTTGAGCGCGCGTGGCAACGTGTCCCCCGGGTAGGTCCAGCTCACGTCCTGGTCCGCCCAGCCCGTGACCGCCACCAGCACGCCCGCGGCCAGAACGCGGGCCCAGGGAGCTGCGGTGGGCCGGCCCGCCACCGCGTGCAGCAGGACGACGAGGGCCAACAGCGGCTCCAGACCGGGAACGAACAGCACGATCGCCGTGACGAGCGCCACCGCGCGGGCGAGTCCGCCTTCACGCCAGCCGGCCACGACGCCGGCCGCGGCCACTCCCTGGAGCAGCAGCATCAGGAAACGCCAAGCGCGGTGCGGCTGGTACTGGAGGACGGCCTTGAGCGGCCACATCTCGGTGAAGATCGTGCCCAGCACGAACTGCAGAGCGGTGCCGGCCAGGAAGAAAGCGACCAGGCGGCGCCGATCGGCGGGCATCCGCGAGAGCACGAGCACGCTCAGGGCGAGGAGCGCGGCCGCGGGCGGAAGGTCCGGACCGAACGCGCTCGGGAAGCTGTGGTGCGACGAGCGCAGGCGCAGCAGGGCCAGCCACTCCGGCGTCATGGGCGCGCCATGGGCGAGCGTCCACGCGGCCAGGGGGAGGAGGGGCAGCACGGCCGCGGCCAGGCGCCGGAGGGTCCGGCGGCGGCCGGCCTCGCGCGCCTCCGCGAGCACGACCAGGACCATGGGGACGAGCACGTACGCGGAGTAGAGCAGGTGGTTGTACGCGCCCAGCGACAGGACGAGCAGGGGCAGGACGCGCCGGCCCTCCAGGAACCACACCATCGCCCAGATGGTCAGCGCGGAGGCGAGGTGCGAATGGCTGAAGGCGACCCGGTACAGCGACTCCCCGGCCAGGCCGATGCGCACGGGGAAGGCGAAGGCGAGGGTCAGCGCGCCCGCCGTGGGGCCGCCGGCCCAGCGCCCGATGCGATACGCGCCGGCCAGCGTCGCCGCCACCGCGACGAGGTAGAGGACGAAGAACGCGGCCGGGATCCACTCCGGGCCCGGCAGCACCGCGGCGAGGACGCGATAGAAGATCGTTGGGAAGCGCTCCGCCGTCGCCACCATCGCGTCGCCCGGGTAGAGGGAGGGATCGATGAGCCGCTTCAGGATCGGCACCGTGATCCCGTGATTGCTGTCCCCGAAACGATACCCGGGCGTGCCGCCCAGGATGGTGCTGGCCAGGGCGGCCAGCAGCGCCAGCGTCGCCCCCTCCAGGATGCTCACTGCCGCCGCCGGCCGGGAGGCGGGCGGGGCCAGG
>DASTLK010000109.1:0-1652 GCA_035715025.1 Vicinamibacteria bacterium | reverse complement strand
GCTCGCGTGCGTGAACCGCTGGGGCACGATCGTCGTCGTCTCCACGCTGGCGCTCGTCGTCAACGTCGCCCTGAACCTGGCCCTCATTCCGCGCCTGGGTTTCGTGGGCGCGGCCTGGGCCACCCTGGTCACGGAGGCTCTTTACTTCGTCGCCACCGCGGCCGCGCTGCGCGTCTACGGCTATCGCGCGGATTGGGCGGGGATCGCGTGGCGTCCGGCCCTCGCGACGGCCGCGTTCGCGGGGGTGCTCTGGGTGGCGCATCCGTGGCCGCTCGCGGCCGCGTCCCTGGCCGCCTGTGCCGCCTACGCGGCGGCGACGGTCGTGCTCCGCGTGTGGGACGAGCGCGAGCGGGCGCTCATCGGCGACGTCGTGCGCGGTCGCATGTCGGGTCCGGGGCACCTCGTCTCGTAGCCGGCGGCCTGCGCCACGGCCGCCTCGAGCATCCGGACCCTGTGGATCAAGGACCGACCGCCGGTTGCCGAAGCCTGGAGATGTTCTCGACCGTGGCTGGACGTGGTGGAACTCGGCTCTCGGATTCGGTCGAAGTCGGTCCCCGGAGGCGGCTCCCACCGGCGCTAGGACTGTACTCAAATCGAGTACGACCTGATCCTCCCCAGAGTACCGTCCGGGATCAGGGCCCCAACCCGATGGGGCCTGGCGGCCCGATTATCGTACGCAGATCGAGTACAATCAAAACCGAGATGAGACACTCCGTCCTCGACGCCGGCACCGTCCTGTTTGGCAAGACGCGAAGGCGGGTGCTCTACTTCCGCAGCCTCCGATCCACTTCCAGCGCGATCGACACGAACGCCCCGCGCGGCCGCAGGTCCCCCGGCATCGACTGCCCGCGCTCCGATCGGAAGCGCATCACATTCACGAACGTGTCGTAGTACGGAAAGCCCGCCCCCGGCTCGAAGACCAGCTCGCGCGTCTCGTCCGCGGCCACCTCCGCCGCCTGGTCCACGCCGCAGACGCGGACGGTGACGTGATCCCCGATCGGCCCGCCGGTCAAGCGCACACGCACGCGCCGAACGGGTTCGAGCGCGCGCAGGACGATCTCCGCGCGCGGGTGGCCGAGCCAGAAGCCCTCGACGCCCTCGCGCGTCTCCTTGCCGTACGTCCCGTCGTCCATGAAGTACAGCCAGTAGGCCTTCGGATCGGCGGGCCAATGCTTGTGCGCGTCGCCCTCCGTGTCGCCGTAGGCGACCTTCTTGCGCCAGGCGTCGGTGAACACGGACAGGTCGTTGAGCATGGTCAGCTCGGCCGGCAGGTGCGGGAAGACCCCGCGCGTGGCGTGGTCGCCGGGGCTCAGCGAATGGTGCAAGGGGTGAAGCCAGACGGGCGCCAACACAAAAGCGGAGACGAGGGCCGCCGCCACCACGGACGCTTCCCGTCGCGCGGGCAGCATCAAGACGAACAGGGGCAGGAGATTCAGGAAGTAGCGGTTTCCCCCCGTGCCCCCGCCGCCGTACCAGTTGTCGGGGATCTGCCAGATGTAGGCGATCCAGGAAGCCACGAGGGCACCCAGGACCAGCCAGCCGTCCCGATCCCGGGGACCCACGAGCAGGAAGAGAGCGAGCGCCCAGAGCGCCGGCAGGAAATACCCGATCGCCCCTCCAAAGCGGCCGACCCAGAAATATCCGAGGTTGTA
>DASTLK010000108.1:0-2245 GCA_035715025.1 Vicinamibacteria bacterium | reverse complement strand
TGGATCTGGGCGCGCATGGTCTTCATTTCCGTGACGGGCAGGCCCGGATCGGCCTGCCGCACGAGCATCCGCACGCGGCTCGCGAGCCCCCCCGCCTCCAGCGGCGAGCGCACGTAGAACGTCATCTGCCCGATGTCCGTCTTCTGGGTGTAGGGCACGTAGACGAAACGGACCGGCTTCTCGCGCAAGGAGGCGGCCTTGCTGTCGCGGGCCAGGCCGACGATCGTGATCGCGTACGCCTCGTCCGGCGGCATCCCCTTCTTGAAGGTGCGGCCGAGGCCGATGCGGCGGCCGATCGGGCTCTCGTTCTTGTAGTAGTAGTGGGCGAAGGCCTCGTTGACGACCGCCACTTTCGGCGCGGCCTGGAGGTCGCCGTCGGTGAAGTCGCGGCCGGAGAGGAGCGGGATGCCCAGCGTGGTGAAGAACCCCGGGGCCACCGAATTGAAGTTGGGATTCATGTCCTCTTCTTCCCTGGCCTCGTACCCTTCGACCTTGATCGTCGAGCTGCTGTTGCTGTCGGTCATGAGCGGCTCTTCGGCCAGCGAGACCGCCTTCACCCCGGGCTCCGCCGCGAAGTCGTCCTGGAGCCGCTTGAACAGGGCCAGGCGGCGCGCCGGATCGTAGCCGTTGAGGGCGGGATCGACCGAGAAGGCGAGAAGGCGCTCGGGCTCGAAGCCGGGGTTGAGCGATCGCAGGTTGCCCAGGCTGCGCGTGAACAGGCCGGCTCCGATCAGGAGGAGGAGCGAGAGGGCCACTTGCGCGATCACCAGTCCCTTGCGGAAGCGGAACGGCGCCGTCCCGCCCATGACGGCCGCCGTCTCGCTCTTCAGGGTAGGCGCGAGCTGTGGCCGCGTCGACTGGAGGGCGGGGGCCAGGCCGAAGATCGTCCCCGTGACCATGGCCAGCGCGAGGGCGAAGACGGTGACGCGCAGGTCGGGGTCGGCGGTGAGCACGCGCGCCGCCTGCTCGGAGGGAAGGGCGCGCAGGAGCAGGGTGCCCGTCCAGGCCGCGAAGGCGATCCCCAGGCCGCCTCCGGCCAGCGAGAACACCACGCTCTCCACCAGCAGCTGGCGCACGAGGCGTCCGCGGCTGGCCCCGAGAGCGAGGCGCACCGCGATCTCCTTCTGCCGCGAGGAGGCGCGCGCCATGAGGAGGTTGGCGACGTTCGCGCAGGCGATGAGCAACACGAGGCCGACCATGCCCATGAGCACGAGCAGCGGCGTGCGCGCGTTGTCGCGCAGGCCAGAGGTGCCGCGCCCGCCAGGCTCCAGGATGAGGCGCTTTTGCAGGAAGGCGATGCGGAAGCGGTCCGAGGGCGTCTTGACCGTAGCGAGGTCCTCGCGAAGAAGCTGGCCGTAGAGGACGTTGACGGAGGCGGTGGCCTGCGCCACCGACACGCCGTCCTTGAGCCGGGCCATGACGGTCAGCCAACGGGTCCGCCAGTCGCCGAGCGCCCGCGGCCAGGTAGGGAGAACCTGCTGCTGCATGGCCAGGGGGACGTAGACGTCGACGGACTCGCCGACTTCGATGCCGTGGAACCCGGCCGGGGCCACGCCGATGACCGTCATCGCTGTGTCGTTCACGCGGAGGGAGCGCCCGAGGACGCCGCGGTCCGCCGCGAAGCGCCGCGTCCAGAAGCCGTGGCCCAGCACGACCACCGGATGGCCGCCAGGCACGCGGTCGTCGTCGGGAGTGAACAGGCGGCCCAGCGCCGGGCGCAGGCCGAGCGTCTCGAAGTAGGTGCCGGAGACGAGGTCGCCATGGACGTCGTCCGTCTGTCCGCCGTCTCCGAGATGGATGGAGGCGGTGTACTCCGCCAACACGCCCGAGAAGACGGTTCCGGCGTCGCGCAGGTGCTCGAACATGGGGTGCGACATGGTCTGGACGGTGTTGGAGTGGCTCGACGCCCGACCGGAGAAGGGACCGGGCCCTTGCACCAGGACGAGCCGCCCCGGGTCCTTGACGGGGAGGAGCCGCATCATGACCTGGTCCATCAGGGAGAAGATCGCGGTGTTGGCGCCGATGCCCAGGGCCAGGGTCAGCACCGCGATGACCGTGAAGCCGGGGCTCGCGAGCAGCGACCGCACGGCGTAGCGAAGGTCCTGCATGAGCTTTTCCATCAGTCACTCCTCAACGCGATCATGGGGTCGACGCGGGCGGCGCGCCGAGCGGGAATCCAGCTGGCGAGCAGCGCGACGCTGCCCAGCACCAGGGGAACGGCGACGAACGTGAGCAGGTCGAGCGG
>DASTLK010000107.1:0-8942 GCA_035715025.1 Vicinamibacteria bacterium | reverse complement strand
CGGGACCCAGCGCTCCATCCGCGGAGACGAAGGAGTACGTGATGACCTCGATGAGGCCCGCCCCCGCCAGCACTTCACGGACCTTGCGGTCCCGCCGCTGCGCGGGACGTAGGCCCTCGACCCGCGCGCTGGGCGGGATCGTGGAAGGGATCCGGCCCAGCCCGTGGTGGCGCGCGATCTCCTCCACGAGGTCGATCTCGCGCGTGACGTCGCCGCGCCAGGTGGGCACGTCCACGGTCCAGGCCTCGCTCGGCTCGCCGACGGTGAATCCAAGACCGCTCAGGATCCGACGAGACTCCGAAACGGCGACGGGCGCACCCAGGACGGAGGTGATGCGGCCCGGGCGCAGGGAAACGCGCGTGCGCGGCCGCGGCGCCAGGTAGCGGTCGATCAGGCCGGGACGCGTCGTGCCCGCGCCGATCTTGGCCAGGAGGTGCGCGAGGCGCGCGAGGGCCACCGGTGGCGCCTCCGGGTCCGCCCCGCGCTCGAACCGGTGCGAGGCCTCCGTGTGCATGCCCAGCGCCTTGGCCGCGCGGCGGATGGACGGCGGATCCCAGTACGCCGCCTCCAGCGCGACCGTGCGCGTCGACTCCGAGACCTCGCTCGAGGCCCCGCCCATGACGCCGGCCAGGCCCAGCGCCCCGCGCGTCCCGCCGATCACGCCGATCCGCCCCTGGAGCGTGCGCTCCTGGCCGTCCAGGGTCAGCAGCTTCTCGCCCGGCCGCGCCCAGCGGACGACGATGCGTGCCTCCGGCATCCGGGCCAGGTCGAACGCGTGCATGGGCTGCCCCATCTCGATCATCACGTAGTTGGTGAGGTCCACCACGTTGTTGATGGGGCGCACGCCGACCTGCTCGAGACGGCCGCGCAGCCAGGCCGGGGACGGGCCGACGCGGACGTCGAGGACGCGCCCGCAGAAGCGCGGGCACAGCTCCGGCGCCTCGACGTCGATGGTCCAGGCCACGGAAGCGGGAGGCCCCTCCTCGCGGATGTCGGCGGGCAGCGGCCGCAGCGCGCTGCCGTAGAGCACCGAGACCTCGCGGGCCACTCCGTAGACGTTCATGCAGTCCACGCGGTTCGTGGTGACGTCGAGGTCGAGGACGGCGTCGTCGCCCTTACCTTCGATGCCGTCCACGGCGAGGCCGGCCAGGGTGAGGTCGTCGGCCAGACGGGGGACCTCGGCCGTGAAGTCCACGAACTCGCGCACCCAGCCGACGGGGACCTTCATCCCGGGAACTGCTCCAGGAAGCGCAGGTCGTTCTCGTAGAAGAGCCGGATGTTGTCGATGCCGTGCCGCACCATGGCCACCCGCTCGATGCCGAGGCCGAAGGCGAAGCCGGTGACCTCCTCGGGGTCGTACACGACGCGGCCCAACCGCGCGTTCACCGCCTCGAACACCGCCGGATGCACCATCCCCGAGCCCATGATCTCGAGCCACCCCGTCTGCTTGCACACGCGGCAGCCCTTGCCCCCGCAGACCACGCAGCCGAGGTCCACCTCGACGGAAGGCTCGGTGTAGGGGAAATAAGACGGACGGAACCGCACGGGGAACTGGGCCCCGAAGAGGGCGTGCAGGAAGGCTTCGATCGTGCCCTTGAGGTCGCCGAGGGTGATGCCCTTCCCCACCACCAGCCCTTCGATCTGCTGGAACATCGGCGAGTGCGTGATGTCGTCGTCGCGGCGATAGACCTTGCCCGGGCAGATGATGCGGACATCCGGCGGATGCGGGTTCGACAGCATGTAGCGGATCTGCCCGCTCGAGGTGTGCGTGCGCAGGAGGAGCCCGCCCTCGGCGAGGTAGAACGTGTCCTGCATGTCCCGCGCCGGATGGTCGGCCGGCATGTTGAGGGCCTCGAAGCAGTGGTAGTCGTCCTCCACCTCCGGCCCGTCGAAGATCTCGTAGCCCATGGCCAGGAAGATGTCTTCCAGGTCCTCGCGCGCCGCGGTCAGGGGATGGCGGCGCCCGTGGGGCGGCCGGCGGCCGGGGAGCGTGATGTCGAGGCGCTCGCGCGCGAGACGCTGGGAGGTCGAATCACCGGCCGCCCGATCCCTGGCCGCGTCGAGGCCGCTCTCCACGTGCGTCTTGAGCTCGTTGAGATCCTGGCCCGCGACCCTGCGCTCCGCGGGGGCGAGCGCTCCCAGGGCCTTCATCAGGGCCGTGATCGCGCCCGCCTTGCGGCCCAGGTAGCGGTCGCGGAGCGCCTGCAGGGCGGAGGCGTCCCCCGCCGCTTTCAACTCGCGGTCGAAGTCCTCGCGCAGCGCGCGCACCTGATCTTTCATCTCGCCCGCCCCCATGGCAAGCCGGTGGCCGGGGCGGCGAGATCGTTTAGGTCTAAACGATCTCGACCGCCGGCCGTCGCGTCAGGCGGAGGGGCTCGCGGCCGGTGACGGCTTGGCCGGTCCCGGCGCGGGCGCCGCCGGCGCGGCCGCCCTGGCCGTGGCCACCAGGGCCGCGAAGGCCGCCTCGTCGCGGGCCGCGATGTCGGCCAGCGTCTTGCGGTCCAGGTCGACGCCGGCCCGCTTCAGGCCCGCGATGAACTGGCTGTAGGAGATCTCGTGCGCACGGGCGGCGGCGTTGATGCGGATGATCCACAGCCGGCGGAAGTCGCGCTTCTTGCGGCGGCGTCCGACGTAGGCGAAGTTGCCCGCGCGGTCGATGGCCTGCTGGGCCGACCGGTAGAGCTTCCCCTTGGTGAGGAAGTACCCCTTGGCCAGCGAAAGGATCTTCTTCCGCTTCTCGCGGCGCTTGCTTCCCCGTTTGACTCTCGGCATGGAGCTGCTCTTTCAAGCCGACCGGAGGCCGG
Organism: Vicinamibacteria bacterium; assembly: GCA_035715025.1. Taxonomy (GTDB): domain Bacteria; phylum Acidobacteriota; class Vicinamibacteria; order Fen-336; family Fen-336; genus AA29. The sequence continues at coordinate 6,138 of DASTLK010000107.1, read as the reverse complement.
CTCCGTCACGCTTACAGGCGGCGACGGAAGCCCGGGCAGTGCGACGACTGCGCCTTTGCTAGCGCGCCGCGTCAGCGGCGCGCTCGTTGACGTTCTACGCGTTCGTTGTCGTTAAGCCAGGAGCATCCTTCTGATGTTCGCCGCGTCCGCGGGATCGACCAGCGCGGAGTGACGCAGCTTGCGCTTCCGGCCCGCCGCCTTCTTGGTCAGGATGTGCCGCTTCATGGAATGACCGCGCTTGACCTTGCCGCTGGCCGTCACCTTGAACCGCTTGGCCGCGGCCCGGTTGGTCTTGAGCTTCCGCTTGCCCTTCTTCTTGGGTTTTCTCATGGCTTCTTTTCGCTCTCACCCGCCGAGGCGGCGGGTGGGGTGCGCGGCTTCTTCTCCTTCGGTTCCTTCGGCTCCTTGGGTTCCTTCGACGCCCCGTCGCCGCCCGCCGCCTTCTTCCCCTTGCTGGCGGCCTTGGGAGGCTTGGCCGGCACGTGCTCCTTCTTCGGCGAAAGGATCTGGACCATCGTCATGCCTTCTTGACGGGGCGGCACCTCGATGAGTGCCGACTCCGTCAGCTCGGCGGCCAGCCGGTTCAGGATGCGTCGCCCGATCTCGTTGTGCACCATCTCGCGGCCGCGGAAGATGACGGTCGACTTCACCTTGTTGCCGTCGTTCAGGAAGCGCTCCACGTTGCGCTTCTTGAACTGGAAGTCGTGCTCGTCGATCTTGGGACGGAACTTCACTTCCTTGACCTGGATGTGCCGCTGGTGCTTGCGCGCCTCCGACTCCCGCTTGGCCTGCTGGTAGAAGAACTTCCCCGAGTTCATGATCCGGCACACCGGCGGCGTCGCCGTGGCCGCGATCTCCACGAGGTCGAGCCCCTTCTCCTCGGCGATCGAGAGGGCCTGCGCGGGCGGCATGATGCCGAGCTGCGAGCCGTCGTCGTCGATGACGCGGACTTCCTTGGCGCGAATGCGGTCGTTGATTCGGACCGTCCGTTGGTCTATGAGACACCTCCAGGTGTCGGCGGCTGCTCACCCTCGCTCGTCGCGCGCTCAGCCGTGAGGCGCACGATCTTTCGGATCCACTCGTCCAACGGTGTGCCGGAACCCAGGTCTCCTGCGGTGCGATGGCGCGCAGAGACGAGCTGGACCGCCGGATCGACGCTCTCGACCTTTCCCACCACGAACATGTAGGGGACCTTCTGCACCTGCGCCTCGCGGATCTTGTAACCGATCTTCTCGGCGCGCTCGTCCACGTGCACCCGGATCCCGGCCGCCCTCATCTTGTCCGCGACCTTGCCGGCGTATTCGTGATGCGCATCCGCCACCGGGATCACCACCGCCTGCACGGGGGCCAGCCAGAGCGGGAACGCCCCCGCGTAGTGCTCGATGAGCACGCCGAAGAAGCGCTCCAGGCTGCCCAGCAGCGCGCGATGGACCATCACCGGCTGGTGGGGCTTGCCGTCCTCGGCGATGTACTCGAGCCCGAAGCGGTTCGGGTTGTTGAAGTCCACCTGGATGGTCGAGCACTGCCAGGCCCGGTCGAGGACGTCCTTGATCTTGATGTCGATCTTGGGCCCGTAGAACACTCCCTCCCCCGGATCCACCACGTAGGGCAGGCCGCGCTTCTCCAGCGCGCCCTTGAGGGCCCGCGTCGCCGTCTCCCACTGCTCGTCCGTCCCCGCCGATTTCGCGGGCCGGGTGGACAGGAAGATGTCGTAGCGGTCGAAGCCGAACGTGCGCAGGATCATGGTGACGAAATCCAGCACCCGCACGACCTCGGCGTCGAGCTGGTCGGGACGACAGAACAGGTGCGCGTCGTCCTGGGTGAACCCGCGCACCCGCAGCAGGCCGTGCAGCACGCCCGAGCGCTCGAACCGGTAGACGGTGCCCAGCTCCGCGTAGCGCAGGGGCAGCTCGCGATAGCTGCGCATGTGCGAGCGGTAGATCGTGATGTGGAACGGGCAGTTCATCGGCTTGAGCTGGTACTCGACGTCCTCGATCTCGATCGGCGCGTACATGTTCTCGCGGTAGTACTCGGTGTGGCCGCTCGTCTTCCAGAGGTCGAGCTTCGCGATGTGGGGGCTGAACACGATGTCGTAGCCGCCCTGGAGGTGGGCCTCGCGCCAGTAGTCCTCCATCCTCATCCGGATGAAGCCGCCCTTCGGATGCCAGAGGATGAGGCCCGCGCCCGTCTCCTCCGCGATGGAGAAGAGGTCGAGCTCACGGCCGAGCCGGCGATGGTCGCGCCGCTTGGCCTCCTCGAGCTTCTTGAGGTGGGCCTCCAGCTCTTCCTTCGTGAAGAAGGCGTAGCCGTAGATGCGCTGCATCTCCGGGTTGCCTTCCTTGCCCTTCCAGTAGGACTGCGAAGGCGATTCCTTGAGCTTGAAGGCCTGGATCTTCCCGGTGGAGGGCAGGTGCGGACCGAGGCAGAAGTCGATGAACTCGCCCATGGTGTAGCACTGCACCTGCTCGCCCGCCTTCTCGCGGATCAGCTCGCACTTCAGGGTCTGGCCCTTGCGCGCGAACAGCTCCAGCGCTTCCGGCTTGGGGATCAGGCGGCGCTCGATGGGACGGTTCTGCTTGACGATGTGCGCCATCTTCTTCTCGATGGCGAGCAGGTCTTCGGGCGTGAACGGCCGCGGCACCAGGAAGTCGTAGAAGAAGCCGTCATCGGTGGGGGGACCGATCCCGCACTGCGCCTCCGGAAAGAGCTCCGTCACCGCCGCGGCCAGGAGATGGGCGGACGAATGGCGGTAGATCTCGAGGGGGCTGTCGGCTGGCTTGGTCTCTCCCGAAGGTCCGGTGGTATCCGGCGGTTCGACGGGTGGCGCGGTCGACGACATCTATGAGTTGCGCTTGAGCATCATCATCAAGGACGCTACACCCTCCGCACGATCACCGATGGTAGGCGCGGGTGGAATTGAACCACCGACCTCTTCCGTGTCAAGGAAGCGCTCTACCACTGAGCCACGCGCCTATTTGAGGCGAAACCGGAAGGGTATCAGCGGGATGGATGAGTGTCAACGATCCGCAACCGCTCGTAGTTCGCACGGGCGGCGATGGCCGCGGGGTGGCCCGGGCCCAGCGCCCGGTCGAAGATGACCAACGCACGCCGGTAGAGCGCGGCCGCCTCGTCCAGGCGACCCGTTCGCCGACAGAGGACCGCCAGGTTGTTCGCCGTTCGCGCGATGTCCGGGTGGTCGGCGGCCAGGAGCGTCTCCTTCATGGCCAAGGCGCGGCGATAGAGGGGCTCGGCCCGATCCAGCTCGCCGCGCGCCTGGTACAGCGCGGCAAGGTTGTTGAGGGCCACGGCCGTATCCACGTGCATGGGCCCGTACGCGCGATCGAAGGTGACGATCGCGGACACCAACAGCGATTCGGCTTCGTCGGACTTGCCTTCGCCCGCGAGAATCGCGGCCAGCGCGGCACGATCGGCCGCCACCGCGACATGATCGGGGCCGAGGGCAGCCGCGCGAACCTCGATCGCGCGTCTCGCGGACGGCTCCCCCTCCGCGAAGCGCTCGCGCGCGTGCTCGAGGCCGCCGAGATTGTGCAGGATGTCGGCGACGACCAGGGGATCGGACGGCCGTGCACGCTCCGCGATCTCGAGCGCCCGGCGGTAGAGCGTCGCGCCTTCGTCGTAGCGCGCCGTGTACTTGTCCACCATTCCCAGCGCATTGAGGACCCGTGCCGTGTCGAGGTCGGCCGGGCCGAGGCCGTGTTCCGCGAGCGCGGCGGCACGCCGCAGCACAGCCTTCGCCTCGCGATAGCGGCCGGCCTGCACCTCATGCAGGCCGGCCTCCACCCCCGCTTGGACCTCGGACCGCGCCACTCGTGCGGCGGCGTCACGGACGTCGATCGCCGCCACGGTCACGACGCATGTCGCCACCGAGGCGACCGCGATCCCCGTCCAGGCCTTCCGCATGATTGGTTACTCGCCGGCGTCTCGAACCAGTGTCTCGTTGTGATTGCCCGCCAAGCCCATCCGCGCTTCCGCCACCATGAAGGCCGTACGGCCGGTCGCGGTCTCGAACACCTCGACGGCGGGCACGCAGGGACCGGGCGGATAGGACCGATCCCCTGGATCGACGAGGTCCGCGATCTCGATGCGCGCCCGCAGGTCCTGCCGACCGGCGCGATCGGCCGTGGCCCCGACGGCATCACCACGGTCCGGATCCGGCGGCGCCTGGAATCCGTAATCGAGCGAAGTGGCCTGGCCGGGATCCAGCGTGAGGCGCGCCTCCTTGAGGACGATGCCCTCGCTGTCCACGAACGCGAGCGCCACCCGACACGGGCCGGGTGGATAGCCTCGCGGATCGGCGGACGTGTTCACGACGCTCACCCGAGCCGTCTGCTCGGCGACGATGCCGAAGAGGCCCCACCGGCCGGGAGGCTCAGGCTGCGGGTTGAAGGCCCGGGCGGGCGACGACGACGTGCTCATTGCCGCCGCCGCGAGCAGAGCCACCAGGGCCAGCCGCCCACTGACCTTGCTCAAACCTGCCCTCACGATCTGATCTCCGCGATTGCTCTCTCGCTCGCTCACTTGACCTCCTGGGCTTTCGGCCGCCGCTCTGGCCGCCCTGCTTCATGAGCGCATAAGGTGAGGGAATCCAAGGCGCAGCGCCATGGCAGGGCGCTGATTTGCGGCTGACATCCGTCTGATCGGCCAAGCACTTGCCACCACGAGGCAAGTCCGTCGTGAAGGTCAGCGCGCCAGATCGCGGGGGTCGATGCCCTGGCCGAGCACGAAGGAAGATCCGACGGCGCCGACGACCGCCGTCTTTCGATCCAGCCCGGCCCGCTGCCGGATCCGATAGACGGCCTCGAGGCCGGTGCAGTGGGCGCCCATCAGGTTCTCGAGGCCGGCCGCCTTGAGCTGGTCGGCCGTCCAGTTCAGCCGCTCGTCGTCGAGCGCATAGAGATGAAGGCCTCCCACGATCGCGTGGATGGGGGCGGCCCGGACGACCTTGCGCGCGTAGTCGACGGTGTTGATGATCCCGGCGTGGCCGCAGCCGGCCAGGATCACCAGGCCGCGGTCGGTGTCGAAGACGAGGGATTGATCTTCCGGGATCGTGTCCTCCACCAGGCCCTCCGGCGTCTTCACCTTGCCCTTCCCGCTCCAGTTCCGCTCCGGATGGACGCGCGGCACGGGTCCGGTCAGCCAGACGCCGGGCAGGATCTGCTGCGCGCCGTCGTGCTCAATGAAGGTCAGCCCGGCCGCCGCGTAGTCCGCGCGCGTCTTGAGCGGGAGGTTCGACTCCCCCGCGCCGTCCGCCGTAGGCCGGCTCCAGAAGAGACCGCGGCCGACATGGACACGCGTAAGGGCGGCCGCGTCGCGTGCCTGCACGTCGCGGCGCAGGGTGAGAAGCCCGCCCGTGTGGTCGGAATGGTTGTGGCTGAGGACGACCTCCGGGACGCCGGCCAGATCGACCTTCAGCTCGCGCGCGTTCTCGAGCACCGTGTTGGGACGCGCCCCCGTGTCGAAGAGGATCCGGTGCCCGTCCACCTCGACGATGGCGGCGAAGCCCCATTCCCCGATGCCCTCGTCGGCGAGCATGGTCGAGAGGATCTGGATCTTGAGGCTCTTGACGCGCGCGGAAGCCGCGGCGGGCGCGGCCGTCATTGGTGATTGGCCGACGGAAGGCCCCACGAATAGCAGCGCCATGACCGACAAAACAGGAATCACCGGATGAGCCTAATTGCGGAATGCCGAGGCCGTCAACGCGCAGGATGCGAACCGGCTGCCTCCAGCCGACCGCGAGGGGGGTTTCACGGGGGGTCGCGAACGCCCCCCGCGGTGAGGCGTGAGTGCCCCCCCTGACTCTATAAGATCTTCTTGCCCAGCAGCGACGCCAGCAGCTCCACGCCGAGCTTGGCCGTGGTGTTGCGGTGGTCGAGGACGGGGTTGACCTCCACGAACTCCGCGGAGAGGACCTTACCCGTGTCGAACAGCATCTCCATGGCCAGGTGCGCCTCGCGATAGCTGAGCCCGCCCGGCGAGGCCGTGCCCACGCCCGGCGCGTGGTCGGGGTCGATCCCGTCCAGGTCGAAGCTGACGTGCATGCCCGCGGTGCCGGCGGTGGCGCGCTTGATCGCCTCCTCCATCACCGCGCGCATGCCGCGCTCGTCGATGTCGCGCATG
>DASTLK010000106.1:0-2475 GCA_035715025.1 Vicinamibacteria bacterium | reverse complement strand
CCGAGCGGCGACGTCTTCGGCTGGTCGCAGAACGTGGGCATGGGATGGACTCCCGCCGATCTGCGTCGCCCCGAGGTCCTGGTGCTGAGCACGCTCGGCGGCATGCGCAATCCCGACGGCACGCCCCTCGCCCTCGGCTACCACACGGGGCACTGGGAGGTCGGCCTCCTCGTGCAGGCGGCGGCGGAGGAGATCCGCGCCCTGGGCGGCATTCCCTTCGCCGCCTTCTGCACCGATCCCTGCGACGGCCGCACCCAGGGAACGAGCGGCATGCTCGACAGCCTCGCCTATCGCAACGACGCGGCCATCGTCCTGCGCCGGCTCATCCGTTCGCTGCCCACGCGCCGGGCCGTGATGGGCGTGGCCACCTGCGACAAGGGCCTGCCCGCGATGACCATGGCCCTCGCCGCCTGCCGCGACCTCCCGGCCGTGATCGTGCCCGGGGGCGTGACCCTGCCCGCCAGCGACGGCGAAGACGCGGGCAAGGCGCAGACGATCGGCGCGCGGTTCGCGCACGGTCGCATCACGCTGGAGCAGGCGGGCGACATCGGCTGCCGCGCCTGCGCGTCCCCGGGCGGCGGCTGCCAGTTCCTGGGCACCGCGGCCACGGCCCAGGTGATCGCGGAGGCGCTCGGCCTCGCCCTGCCCCACACCGCGCTCGCCCCGTCCGGCCAGCCCATCTGGCGCGACGGGGCGCGCCGTTCCGTCCGCGCCGTCCTGCGGCAGATGGCCCTCGGCCTGGCCGCCCGCGACGTGGTCACGGACGCCGCCGTGCGCAACGCGATGGCGGTGTACGCCGCCGTGGGCGGATCGACCAACTTCCTGCTGCACCTCCCCGCCATCGCGCACGCGGCGGGCCTGCGCGCGCCGACCCTCGCGGAGTGGAAGGACGTCAACGCGCGCGTGCCGCGCATCGTGGACGCCCTCCCCAACGGGCCGCATCCCACCGTGCGCGTGTTCCTGGCCGGCGGGGTCCCGGAGGTGATGCTGCATCTGCGCGGGCTCGGGCTGCTGGACCTCACGGCGCGCGCCGCCACCGGCGAGCCGCTCGGGGCCACGCTCGAATGGTGGGAAGCCTCGGAGCGGCGGCGACGCCTGCGCGAGCGGCTGCGCGAGATGGACGGGGTCGATCCCGACGACGTGATCCTTCCTCCGGCCGTCGCACGCGCCCGCGGCCTCACGAGCACGGTCAGCTTCGTCTCCGGCAACCTCGCCCCGCAGGGCGCGATCGTGAAGAGCACGGCCATCGATCCCAGCGTGATCGGCGCCGACGGCGTGTACCGCCACACCGGACCCGCACACGTCTTCACCAGCGAGCGCGCGGCCATCGCCACCATCAAGGCCAAGCGCATCGCCGCCGGCGAAGTGCTGGTCCTGGCCGGCCTGGGTCCGCGCGGGGCGGGGATGGAAGAGGTCTACCAGGTGACGGCGGCCCTGCGTTACCTGGACCTCGCGAAGACGGTCGCCCTGATCACGGACGCGCGGTTCTCCGGCGTCTCCACCGGTCCCTGCATCGGCCACGTGGCCCCGGAAGCGCTGGCCGGCGGGCCCATCGGCCGCTTGCGTGACGGCGATCTCGTGCGGATCGAGATCGACACGCGCCGCCTGGAAGGGACGATCGACTTCGTGCGACGGGCCGAGGACGGGACGCTCGTGCCCGACGACGAGACGCTGGCCGCGCGCACGCCGCATCCGGACCTCGCCCCCGACCCCGAGTTGCCCACGGACACGCGACTGTGGGCCGCGCTCCAGGACGCGAGCGGCGGCCCCTGGGCGGGCGCGGTCTACGATGCCGATCGCATCGTGCGCCTCCTGGAAGCGGGCCGGCGCGCGCTCGGCGAGCACGCGCAAGACCGCGAGCGATAAATTGACGCGGACCGACGCGCCAGCGTAGTCTCGCGCGACAATCGCTCTGCCGCCATCTGGCACGACACGGGAGGCCTTTGCCCATGCGCTTCAACTCTGCCGCGGCCGTCTGTCTCGCCTTCACCGTCTTCGCCTGTGGCGGCAAGCCGGCTGCCGAGCAAGGTGGCGGGGCGGCCGCCAGTCCGGCGGCGGGTGGGGCCGCGGCGGGCAAGCCGATCACCATCGGCTTCTCCATGGACACCCTCAAGGAGGAGCGCTGGCAGCGCGACCGCGACCTGCTCGTGAAGTACGCGCAGGACCACGGGGCCAAGGTGCTCGTGCAGGCCGCCAATGGCAACGACTCGCTGCAGAACGAGCAGGCGGAGAACCTGCTCACCCAGGGCGTGGACGTGCTCATCGTGGTGGCCCACAACGCGGAGACGGCGGCCACCATCGTGGACTCCGCCCACAAGTCGGGCGTGCCCGTGATCGCGTATGACCGGATGATCCGCAACGCGGACGTGGACCTCTACGTCGCCTTCGACGCCGTGCGCATCGGCGAGCAGCAGTCGGAGTACGCGGCCAAGCACGTGCCCAAGGGCAACTACGTGCTCATCGGCGGCTCCCCCG
>DASTLK010000105.1:0-5834 GCA_035715025.1 Vicinamibacteria bacterium | reverse complement strand
GGGCTGCTCAACGGGCAGGAGGTGCCCATCCTGCTCGGTCTCAAGGTCTCCGGGCGCCAGTCCGGCTACAACGTGGGCGCTCTGGACGTGCAGACGCGGCGGACGACGCTCGACGCGGGCCCGCTCGCGTCACAGAACCTCCTGGCCCTGCGCGTGAGCCGGAACCTGTTCGAGCAGTCCTGGATCGGGGCTTTCGCGACGCGCGGCAACCCCGCGGGCTTGGGCGACAACAGCCTCGTCGGAGTCGACGCCCGGCTCGCGACATCGCATTTCCGCGGCGACAAGAACCTGAGCCTGTCCTTGTACGGGATGCGGACGGACGACGCCGTCTCCAGGCGCGTCGACACCGCCTTCGGTCTGGAGCTCGACTACCCGAACGACCTCTGGAACGTGCAATCGAGCTGGAAGCAGATCGGCGACCGTTTCGACGCCGCGATGGGGTTCGTGCCGCGCACCGGCATTCGGAAGAGCGATGTCTACGTGGCCTTCCAGCCCCGCCCAGGTCGTTTCGGGATCCGACAGTTCTTCTTCGAGGTCGAGCCGACCGTGATCACGAACCTGCACGGCCGGCTCGAGAACTGGCGGGTCTTCACGGCGCCGATCAACCTCCGCACCGAATCCGGCGAGCACCTCGAGTGGAACTACATTCCGACCTTCGAGCATCTCGACGTCCCCTTCGAGATCCAGCCCGGTGTCGTGATACCTCCCGGCTCGTACCGATGGACCCGCTATCGGAACGAAGTGAACACGGCGACGAAGCGCCCCTGGGTCGTCGATTTCGCCTTCCGATACGGCAGCTTCTATGGGGGGACACTGCGCCAGTACGAACCGGCCCTGACCCTCAAGCCGAATTCGCACGTAGCGGTCGTCGTGCAGATGGAGCGGGACGAGGGCTCGCTGCCCCAGGGAGACTTCGTCACCCAGCTCTACTCCGCGCGGCTCGACTACAACTTCTCTCCCGATGTGACGTCGTCCAACCTCGTCCAGTACGACAGCGTCTCCCGGATTCTTGGCGTCCAGAGCCGATTCCGATGGATCCTGAGACCAGGGAACGACCTCTTCTTCGTCGTGAGCCGGGGCTGGTTCCGGCGCGACGACGGCGACTACCTGCCCCGCTTCGACCGCGGCTCGGCCAAGCTGCAGTACACGTTCCGGTTCTGAGACGGGAGGAGACAAGTATCGACGTAGGCCGCGGACCGGGAGTACGATGCGCGGCGATCGGGAGGCGCGCCATGAGACCAGGCCGACGTCGGTTCTTCCAGGCGATGGGCACGGGGGCGGCCGGGTTGACCCTCGGCCGAGGGGCTCTCGCATCCGCGGCCGCGGACCCCGTGAAGTCCGCGAGGGACGACGGGCCGGTGCTCCTCGTGGGCGAGGACATCGCGGTGACCGAGACCCAGTGCGGCACCGTCCGCGGCTACGTCCTGCGCGGGATTCACCACTACCTCGGCATCCCCTATGGCGCGGACACGTCCGGGACCAACCGGTTCATGCCTCCGCAGAAGCCGAAGGCGTGGACGGGCGTGCGTCCGGCCCTCTGGTGGGGCAACAGCGCGCCCCAGAACATGGACAACCGCTACGCGAACGCCTTCCCCTCCTTCCGCGACCATTGGAACTACGACGACGTCAGCGAGGACTGTCTCCGGCTCAACGTCTTCACTCCCGCGGTCAAGGACGGCAAGAAGCGGCCCGTTCTCTTCTGGATCCACGGCGGCGGGTTCGTGAACGGGAACGCGATCGAGCAGGACGGCTACAGCGGAGAGAACTTCGCGCGCCTCGGCGACGCCGTGTTCGTCTCGATCAACCACCGGCTGGGCCCGCTCGGCTATTGCCACCTGGCCGGCGTGGGCGGCGAGAAGTACGCCGCCTCCGGCAACGTGGGCATGCTCGACATCGTGGCCGCGCTTTCGTGGGTGCGCGACAACATCGCGGGCTTCGGCGGCGATCCGGGCAACGTCACCATCATGGGCCAGTCCGGCGGCGGGGCGAAGGTGTGCACGCTGACCGCCATGCCGTCGGCCAAAGGGCTGTTCCACAAGGCGGTCGTGGAGAGCGGGGCCGCGCTGCGCATGGGCGACAAGGCGGTGAGCGAGAAGCTCGGCGCCTACGTCCTGAGCGAGGCCGGAGTGGCGGCGGCCGAGATCGACAAGCTGCAGGAGATGCCGTGGAAGGCGTATCTGGCCGCGGCGACCAAGGCGCTCCAGCGCCTCAACCAGGAACTGGGGCCCGGAGGAGGAGGACTGCGCCGCGGGTTCAATCCCGTGGTCGACGGCGTGATCCTGCCTCAGGATCCATATCACCCCGAACCCGCGCCCACCGCGGCCTCCGTTCCCATGCTCATCTGCTCGACCACGGACGAGCAGTCGCCGAGCTGGGCGGACGCGTCGCTCGAGAACGTCACCATGGCGGAGGTCGTGGAGAAGGTGAAGGTTCGCGCCGGCTTCGGCCCCGGTTTCGGCGACAAGGCCAAGGACGTCGTCGAGGCCTACGCCAAGGCGTTCCCCGGCCGGAAGCCGGTCGAGATCTGGTCCCTGGTCAGCGCCAACCGGCAGAGCGCGGTCGCCCTCGCCGACGCGAAGGCGAAGCAGCCGGCACCCGTCTACATCGCCTGGTTCGGCTGGCAGCCTCCGCTCTTCGACGGCCGCGCGCGCGCGTTCCACTGCCTCGACATCTGCTTCTGGTTCGACAACACAGACCTCATGCTGACTCACACCGGAGGGGGCGCGCGGCCGCGGAGGCTCGCCCGCCGGATGGCCGGTTCGCTCCTCCAGTTCATGCGCACGGGCAGTCCGAACGGGGGTGGACTCCCCAGCTGGCCGCGCTACACGAGCGCGAAGGGCGAGACCATGGTCCTCGACGACGTGTCCGAGGTCAGGAACGACCCCGACGGGGACGCGAGACGAGCGCTGCCCGCTCTCTGAGGATCGGCCCGGTCTCGAGGCCTCGCACCCGTTGACACCGAAAGGATCTCCAAACTATCCTGCTCCCCACACCGTCTAAGGGGTAGCCATGGTCCTTCCGCCACTGCCGCTCGTCCAGGGAACGCTCGACCTCCTCGTCCTCCGCACCCTGGCCTCGGGCCCGCGCCATGGTTACGGCATCGCCAGCGTGGTCCGCGACGTGACCGCGGGCGACCTCTCCATCGAGGACGCGGCCCTCTACCAGGCCCTCCATCGTCTCGACCGCCAGGGGCTCGTGGAGCCGGAGTGGCGTCCTTCCGAGAACAACCGGCGCGCGCGCTACTACACGCTCACGCCCGCCGGACGGCGGCGGCTCAAGGAGGAGACGGCGGCCTGGCGCCGCTACTCCCGCGCCGTGGAAGCCGTGCTCGAGGGGAGATAGCGGCCGCATGCGCGAGCCGCATCACGAGCGCCGCCTCTTCTGGTACCTGGGCCGCCGTCGCCGGACGGTGGAGGCCGAGATCGACGAAGAGCTGGCCCTCCATCTCGAGATGCGGGCCCGGGAGCTGATCGAGCAGGGGGTGCCGCCGGAGGAGGCGCGCCGCGAGGCGCGGCGGCAGTTCGGCGATCTCGAAGGGACGCGACGTTACTGCCGGCAGGAGGACGAGCGGAAGGAGAGGCGCATGCAACGGTGGCTGGTGCTCGACGACGTGGTGCAGGACCTGCGCATGTCGCTGCGCGGGCTGCGGCGCGCGCCCCTGATCACCGCCGTCATCGTGGCCACCGTCGGCCTCGGCATCGGCGCCACGACGGTGGCCTTCGCCGCGATCCACGCCACCCTGCTCCGCCCGCTGCCCTACGCCGCGCCGGAGCGCCTCGTGCGCATCTACACCGACGCGCCTCCGAACCGCTTTCTGTTCTCCGTCGCCGACTACCTCGCACTGCAGGCGCAGCAGACGCGGTTCGAGCGGATCGCCGGCTACACCTGGCGCGCCATGTCCTTCAGCGACGGCGTGGTCGCGGAGAGGCTGCGCGGCCGCGTCGTGACCGCGACCTACTTCTCGCTGCTCGGGATCCGCCCCATGTTGGGCCGCGACTTCACGGAGTCGGACGGCCGCCCGGGCACCGGACCCGCCGTCATCGTGAGCCATGGGTTCTGGCAACGACGTCTCTCCGCGCGTGCGGACGTGATCGGAGAGTCGATTCGCCTCGACGGCAGGCCGCACACGGTGGTGGGCGTGTTGCCGCCAAGGGTCGGGCCGCTGGAACAGGGCCAGGAGTTCTTCGTCGCCGCGCAGTGGGAGCCGCCGCGCCGCAAGGGGCCGTTCTTCATCACCGTCCTCGGGCGGTTGCGCAGCCTCGACGACCGCGCCGCCGCCGCCGACGAGCTCCGCCTCCTCAACCGGCGCCTGTTCCCCGTCTGGCAGGCCTCGTACCAGGACGAGAAGGTCTCGTGGTCGATGATGGACCTCAAGGCGCACGTGGTGGGCAACGTTGAGACGATGAGCGGCCTCGCGCTGGCCTCGGTCGCGCTGGTGTGGCTCATCGCCTGCGCGAACGCGTCGAACCTCCTCGTGGCCCGGGCCACGAGCCGGCGGCGCGAGCTCGCCGTCCGCGCGGCCCTCGGCGCCTCGCGCGCTCGCGTCACGCGATTCCTCCTGGCCGAAAGCTCCCTGCTCGCATTCGGGGCCGCGGTGGTCGGGATCGTGCTCGCCTTCGTGGGCATCGGAGTGCTGCGCCGGATCGGCTCCCCCTACGTTCCTCGCGTGGAGGAGCTCGGGCTCGACGGGGCCGTCTGGTGGTGCCTCTGCGCCCTCACCGCGGCCAGCACGCTCCTCTTCGGGCTCGTCCCCTCGCTGCAGGGCAGCGGGGCGCCGGTGGACGAGACGCTGCGCTCGCTCGGCCGCTCGTCGACGGCCAGCCTCGCGGTGCGGCGGCTTCGTCGCGCGCTGGTGGCGACGCAGTTCGCGATCGCGACGCCGCTCCTGGTGGTGGCCTCGCTGCTGCTGGCCAGCCTCAGTGCGCTCGGCCAGGTGAGCCTCGGGTTCGACACGCGCAATCTCCTGACCGCGTCCATCGAGCTGCCCCGGTCGCAATACGCGGAGGCCGGGCGCGTGGCCGCCTTCTGGGACGAGATGCAGCGCCGCCTAGAGGCGCTGCCGGGCGTGAGCGGCGTGGCCTTCGCGGACGGACGCCCGCCGGAAGGAGTCGACAACTTCAACAACTTCGAGCTCGAGGCCTTCCCGACGTCGGCCGGACACTCGCAGCCCGTGACGCCGTGGATCTCGGTCACGCCGGAGTACTTCGGCTTGCTCGGCCTGCGCCTGGTCGAGGGACGCCTGTTCGACGGGCATGACGGCCTGGGGCCGAACCTCGAGTCCGTCATCGTCGATCGCGCCTGGGCGCGGCGCTTCTTTCCCAGCGGGAGCGCGGTGGGGAAGCGGCTCCACGAGGGCGGCTGCTCGACCTGCCCGTGGGTCACCGTGATCGGCGTGGTGAGCGAGGTCAAATACGCCGGCCTCGACAAGCCCGACCAGGGGACGGTCTACACGCCGATGTTGGCCCGCGGGGTCGCGTCGCCCCTCGAGGAGGCCACGTCGCGCTTCCGTTACCTGGTCGTGCGCACGAGCGCGGAGCCTCTCTCGCTGGCGCCGTCCGTTCGTCAGATCGTCCGCGACCTCGATCCCACCTTGCCCCTGTCCAGCATCGCCACCCTGGACGACCTCGTGGCGCGGTCGCTGCAGAGCCCCCGCTCGCTGTCGATGCTCGTCGGCGGGTTCGCGGCGGTCGCGCTCGTCCTCTCGATCGTCGGCATCTACGGCGTGATGGCCTATTACGTCCAGCAGCACTCGAAGGACATCAGCATCCGCATGGCGCTCGGGGGCCGCGCGGGGGACGTCCTGCGGCTCGTCCTCGGGCAGGGCATGCGTGTGG
>DASTLK010000104.1:0-3334 GCA_035715025.1 Vicinamibacteria bacterium | reverse complement strand
GCGGACGCCTCCAACACTGGACTCACCAGGTCTTCACGGGGCTCGACACCTCGCCGTCGACCGTGAGGGTCCAGGTCTTCGGGTCGGGGACCGTCGGCTCCCAGTGACTGCGCACGAAAAAGAGGTCGTTCGGCGTGAGGTAGGTCGTCAGCGCGTCGAGAGGCGTCTCGGCGTTGATGGCATAGCCATTCACCTGGAGCAGGCGCTGGTGCGCGCGGGGCACTCCGGGCGGAGCAGCGCTGACGAGAGCATCGGGCGCGAAGGCGGCGCCCGCGAGGAGACCCAGGAAGGTCCGTCGGCGGACGGCGTTAATGGCAACCTCCAGTCCCGTGTCGGCGGGAACGGTCTGCCCGAGCTGGGTCGCTCCGATGAGCGCGATCATCATCCTCCTCATTCGTCTTCATCGGCTCGCTCGACCGATCTGGGCGTCGTACAGCCGCAGGAGAAAGTCGTAGAGGACGAGCTCGGTCTCTCGACGATGACCGCCCACCAGGCGGTTGACGAACATGTGCGTGAAGCTCCCGATGAGTCTGGATACCGGAACGGTGAGAACGCGCTGCCGGTCAAGGCCCTTCAGATGGGCGACGACCGGTGCGATCCGCCGAGAGCGGCTCGTCAGGGCCTCGATTCCCGGCAGCAACGGGCTCTCGGCGTCGCGCGTCTCGTCGAGCAAGCTCACGAGCTCCTTCCCGTGCTCACGGAACAGTGCACCCAGGAGCGGCCCCTGCTTTCCCGGGATCTTCGCGGTTGCCCCCATCTCCCTTCGAAGCGCCGCCGCCTGCCTGCGCTTTCCTGCCTGGTCCAGCCCGAAATCGCCGAGCAACGCGTCCACGCCGCGCAGCGCCAGGCGCCAACGCTCGTCGTGGCCTTCGTCCCCCTCCTCGAGGGCCTCGAGGATCACGGCGACGGCGTCGCTGTCCGCGTGGAAGATCTGCTCGGCCAGCTCGATGCCGTGAGGGCCGCCGTAACGCTCCACTTCCCGCTCATAGGTGTCGAGCTGGACTCGCCAGGCCAGACCCTCGGCAAGGGCGGTCGCGAGCGCCTCCTCCAACCGCGGACGCACGTGGTGATGGAGGGCGCCCGCCTCGCCGTGGAGACGAACGCGCAGGTGCCCGTGGGGATCGTGGTAGCGGATGAAGAACCAGGCGTCGGCACCGCCCGCGCCCACGACCTGGCGGGTGAGAGGGACGATCACGTCGCGCAGGATCCGATCGCCGGACGAGGCGCCCGTATAGACCTTCGCGTACAGCCACTCCGTTCCTGGCGGAAACGAGCGGCGTCGGGCCGCCACGGGCAGCGCCGGAGGCGCCGGCGCCGGGTTGATTGCGTCGGGCGGACGGACCCGCGCGAACGGCGCCACGCACTCGTGGACGAAACGGCCCTCGGGTCCTCGGGCGCACAGCTCGCCGGGGCCCGGAAGGAACTCCACCAGGATGGCCTCCTCGCGTCCCTTCACGAGGTCCGCGAACGACTCGACGCTCAAGACGTTGTCCAGGTCGACGGGCAGCTCGTTGTCGCCCTCCACGAGAAGCACGAAGCGGCTCCACCGGCGCTTCGCGCGCCACTCCTGAACCGTTCGGAAGCGGCCTTCCGCGTCCAACTTTGCCAGGGGCTCGAGCTGCTCTCGGACCAGCCGCCAGCGGGCTCGCGCCAGGACCACGCCACCCGCGATCACCCGGGGCAGGAACGCCGCCGACCACAGCGGTCCCCAGTCCCATTCGAGGCTTGCCACGACACCCTGGCCCTGGAGCTGACAAAGGAAGCGATAGACGCTCAGGCCCCGCGATACGTAGTTGTGGGCGCTCGTGAGCCGGGGCACGATGCGGCGTCCGAGCCGAGCTGATCGCAGCACCACGCGGCCGTCGACGACGGAAACCATCAGGTCGCCGAGAGGAATCTGCCGGTCGTCGGCGACCCCTGGGCGCGAAAGGATCGGGATCTCGTGCGCGCGCAGCACCGGTCGCGCGATCACGTTGCCGACTCGGCCCTCGGGGAAGTGGACGATCTCCGCGAAGACGGCCTGCGGATCCAGGGCTTCTTCGGTGCGCAGGTGCCGCTCGACCTGGGCGCGGAGGGCCGGATCCAGGTGACAGAACCGCCCCAGGAGCATGGCGCCGGAGGGACCGTAGGCACCGCGCAGGAGAACTCGCGGCACCCCGCTGGCCGACGGCCCGAACGTGGCGACGACGGCAAAGGCGTCCGGTAATGGCGGCGGATCAGGGTTGGCGATCTCGTCCACATCGCGCGCTTCGAAATGGATCTCCGTCGCTCCGCGGGACAGGGCTTCAGTCAGACGGTGAGTCAGGAATTGCTCGCGCTTCCCCCATTCGACCCGGGGACTCGGAAGGGCTGGGGGAGGAAGGTTGTCGGCCGGCGTGCTTCCGCCGCCGCGGCTTCCGCCCGGCGGAAAGCCGATACCCGCCTCGTCGTCGAGGGCCTCGGTCAGCGGGACCTCGCGCTCTTCGTATCGCTCGACGAAGGCCTCGCGGAAGCGCTCCAACTCGCCGCCGGCCGCCGCGGGGGCGAGACGCTGGAGCAGCGCCACTCCGCGCAGGACGTCGTCGAGGAGGGAGCGATCCAGGGTGGCGGTGGGCGACGGCTTCCAGAGGTCGACCTGAAAGAGCCGAGCGGCGTCCGCCCGCACCGGCATTTCCGAGAGGCGCCGCGCGATCGTTCGGTAGCGCTCGGGCGTCGTGCCGAGGCCTTCGCCGTCGATAGCCGCCAGGTCCTCGCCGGCCGATCTCAACCCGGCTTCGGCGCCCTGCGCGCTCGCGACGCTGTGCCACTGTGCCGCGAGGTCCCCGGCGGGATCGGAACCGGTCAGGAGAATGCTGGCCTCGGAGACCAGCACCTGGCTGTCGACCAGGTCGCCGATATAGGCGTCCGCTTCCGCGGGCGGTGCGCCATCGGCGGCCAGCGCGCGGGCGAGAGAGGAGCCGCTGGCCCCGGGTTCGGCGCGGCGGAGGGTCGCGCGCAGCTCGTCGGCGTCCTCCAGCGCCACCAGGTGATAGGCGAGGTCGTCGTCGTGGCCTCGGGACCGCACGTAGCGGAGGCGACCGGCCGCCCGATAGAGAGTCGGATTGGGCCGAAACGTCAGATCGCTCCTCACCGCCGGGTCGGCAGCCACGCTGCGCGCGAGCCGGGCGAGGTAGCCCATGTCCAGGCGCGTACGCCGCTGGTAGCGCTCCCTCGCCTCCGTGACCAGATCGGTGCCCTCGCCGAGCGCGCCCATGGCGCAGCCGGCGAAGAGGCCGAACGGAGTGGGCCGGCCACACATCCGGGCGAAGTACCGGACGAGCGCGTGCTCGACCCGCTGCCCGCGCTCGCTCTCGGG
>DASTLK010000103.1:0-3532 GCA_035715025.1 Vicinamibacteria bacterium | reverse complement strand
CCGACAGACATCCTCGCGGGCAAGATCCGCCGCGCGGAAGAAGGCGGAGGAACGGAGCGCCGGGAGCGACAACACCGGGAAGGCAAGCTGACCGCACGCGAGCGCGTCGAGCTCCTCCTCGACGAGGGAACGTTCGAGGAGCTGGACATGCTCGTCGAGCATCGATGCCTCGACTTCGGCATGGCCGACCAGAAGGTCCCCGGGGACGGCGTCATCTCCGGCTACGGCAAGGTGGAGGGACGGCTCGTCTACGTCTTCGCCCAGGACTTCACCGTCTTCGGCGGCAGCCTCTCCGAGACGAACGCCCGGAAGATCTGCAAGGTCATGGACCTGGCCATGAAGATGGGCGCGCCCATCGTCGGCTTGAACGACTCCGGCGGAGCGCGCATCCAGGAGGGCGTGGCCTCCCTGGGCGGGTACGCGGACATCTTCCTGCGCAACACCCTCGCCTCGGGCGTGGTGCCTCAGATCTCCGCCATCCTCGGTCCCTGCGCGGGCGGGGCCGTCTACAGCCCCGCCATCACGGATTTCAACGTGATGGTGAAGGACACCGCGTACATGTTCGTGACCGGCCCCGACGTCCTCAAGACCGTCACCCACGAGGAGGTGAGCAAGGAGGACCTCGGAGGGGCCATGACCCACAACGTGCGCTCCGGGGTCGCGCACTTCGCGGTCGACGACGACCGCGCCGGCCTGGCCCTGATCCGCGAGCTCCTCTCCTACATGCCGTCGAACAACACGGAGGAGCCGCCGCGGCAGCGCAGCGACGATCCCCCCGACCGCGAGGACGCGGCCCTCGACACGCTCATCCCCATCGAGGCGAACAAGCCCTACGACGTCAAGCGTCTCATCGAAGGCGTGGTGGACGCGGGCCGCTTCCTCGAAGTGCACGCGCACTTCGCGCCCAACATCGTGGTGGGCTTCGCGCGCTTCGCCGGCCAGAGCGTCGGCATCGTGGCCAACCAGCCGGCGGTGCTGGCCGGCTGCCTGGACATCGACGCCAGCGTGAAGGCCGCGCGCTTCGTGCGCTTCTGCGACGCCTTCAACATCCCGCTCGTGACTTTCGAGGACGTGCCCGGGTTCCTGCCCGGCACGGCCCAGGAGTTCGGTGGGATCATCCGCCACGGGGCCAAGCTCCTCTACGCCTTCGCGGAGGCCACGGTGCCGAAGATCACCGTCATCACGCGCAAGGCCTACGGGGGCGCCTATTGCGTGATGTCGTCCAAGCACATCCGGACCGACCTCAACTTCGCCTATCCCACCGCGGAGATCGCGGTGATGGGGCCGGAGGGCGCGGTCAACGTCCTCTACCGCCGCGAGCTGGCGCGGGCGGACGATCCCGAGGCCCTCCGCCAGGAGAGGGTCGAGGAGTTCCGCGAGACGTTCGCGAACCCCTACGTGGCCGCGGAGCGTGGGTTCGTGGACGAGGTGATCTTTCCCCGCCAGACCCGGCGCAAGATCGTGGCCGGCCTGGACATGACCCGCAACAAGCGGGACCGCAACCCGCCCCGCAAGCACGGCAACATCCCCCTGTGAGCTCCTTCCGCCGGATCCTCATCGCGAACCGTGGCGAGATCGCGGTGCGCATCGCGCGGGCTTGCCGCGAGCTCGACATCGCATCGGTGGCGGTCTACTCGGAGGCGGACCGGGCCGCCCTGCACGTGCGGATGGCGGACGAGGCCTTCGCCATCGGCCCCGCCCCTTCCCGCGAGAGCTACCTGCGCATCGACCGCATCCTGGAGGTCGCGCGCCGCAGCGGAGCCGACGCCGTGCATCCCGGTTACGGCTTCCTGGCCGAGAACGCGGCGTTCGCGCGCGCCTGCGAAGAGGCCGGGATCGTGTTCATCGGTCCCCGCAGCGAGACGATCGCGCTCCTGGGGGAGAAGACCTCGGCGCGACGGCTGGCCGTGGAGGCCGGCGTCCCGGTGGTGCCGGGAACGCTCGCGCCCTTGGACGACCTCGACCTCCTGCGCGGCGAGGCCGAACGCATCGGGCTGCCCGTCATGATCAAGGCCGCGGCCGGCGGCGGGGGCAAGGGCTTGCGCCTCGTCCGCGACGCGTCCCTCCTGGCCGCGGCGGCCGAGCGCGCCCGATCCGAGGCGCTCTCCGCTTTCGGCGACGGGCGGCTGTACCTGGAGAAGGCGCTGGACCGGCCGCATCACATCGAGATCCAGGTCCTGGCCGATCACCACGGGCACACCGTGCACCTCTTCGAGCGGGAGTGCTCGATCCAGCGCCGCCACCAGAAGGTGATCGAGGAGAGCCCGTCGCCGTTCGTGACCGAGGAGCTGCGCGCGCACATGGGCGCCTTGGCCGTGGCCTTGGCCCAGCGGGCCGGCTACCGCAACGCGGGGACGCTGGAGTTCCTGGTCGATGCGGCCGGTCATCCGTACTTCCTGGAGATGAACACGCGGTTGCAGGTCGAGCATCCCGTGACGGAGATGGTCACCGGGCTCGACCTCGTGAAGCTGCAGATCCGGGTCGCGCAGGGCGAGCCGCTGCCCTTCGCCCAGGCCGACCTGCACCAGCGGGGCCACGCCATCGAGTGCCGCGTCTATGCGGAAGACCCCGCCCAGGGCTTCCTCCCCAGCCCGGGACGGATCGTGGCCTTGCGCCCGCCCGCCGGTCCCGGCCTGCGCGACGACAGCGGCGTGTACGAAGGCGGCGAGGTCTCGATCCACTACGATCCGCTCATCTCCAAGCTCGTGGCCTGGGGCAGCGACCGCGCGGAAGCCATCGCCCGGATGCGCCGCGCGGTGTCCGAATACGCGGTGCTCGGGATCACCACCACCCTGCCGTTCTTCGAGCGCGTGCTGCGGCATCCCGCGTTCCTGGCCGGGGACATCGACACCGGCTTCATCGAGCGCCACCTCGACCAGCTGCGCGCCGCGCCCTCGGACGAGGACCGGGACATGGCCGTGGTGGCCGCCGCCGTGCGAGCGCTGCGCGACCGGCAATCCGCGCGGGCCCCGGCCCCCGTACCCGGGGCCGGCCCTTCGGCCTGGCGCGCCCGCGGCTGGCGCGACCTGGGCCCGGCCCGATGATCTACGACGCCACCGTCGACGGGCACACCATGCGCGCGGAGGTGCGCGCGGGCACCGGAGAAGGCCGCTACACCGTCCGTATCGACGGCCGGCCGCTCGAGGTCGACGTCCGCGACCTGGGTCCGCACACGATGAGCGTGATCGCGTGCGGCCACGCCCACGAGGTCTTTCTCGAGGCGCGGGAGGGGGGCTACCGCGTCCTCCTGCGCGGCCGGGTGCTGGACGTCGGCCTGGTGGAGGCCGCGCGCGGTGCGGGCGCGCCCCTGGCCGCGGCGGGCGGGCCCGCGCGCGTACGGGCGCCGATGCCGGGCAAGCTCGTGCGCGTGCTCGTCCGCGCCGGCCAGGACGTGGGCGCGGGCCAGGGCCTCGTCGTGATGGAAGCCATGAAGATGGAGAACGAGATCCGCGCGCCGCGCGCGGGGCGGGTGAAGGAAGCCCCGGTCGAGGAAGGTCAGGCGGTGGAAACCGGCGCGCTCCTCGTCCTCCTG
>DASTLK010000102.1:0-16131 GCA_035715025.1 Vicinamibacteria bacterium | reverse complement strand
GGCCGCGGTCAACCAGGTCTTCTCGCTGCTCGATCCCCTGATCTTCCGCCATGTCATCGACCGCTATGCGATGCGCTTCCGGGAGTACAGCACCGGACAGTTCCTCCGCGGCGCCGGCCTCCTGCTGCTGGCCGCCGTCGGCGTCGCCTTCGTGTCGCGGGTGGCCAAGAACTTCCAGGACTACTTCATCAGCGTGATCACCCAGCGGCTGGGGGCCCAGCTCTACGCGGACGGGATCCGCCACACCCTGGCCGTGCCCTACCAGGTCTTCGAGGACCAGCGCAGCGGGGAAACGCTGGGCAAGCTGCAGAAGGTGCGCACGGACGTCGAGCGGCTGATCAAGGCCTCCATCGACATCCTGTTCACGACCCTGGTCGGCATCGTCTTCGTCACCGTGTACGCCCTGAGCGTGCATTGGATCATCGCCCCCGCGTACTTCCTCTGCGTCCCCGCCCTCGCCCTGCTCAGCTCGACCCTCAGCAAGAAGATCAAGACCGTGCAGTCCGCGATCGTGAAGGAGACGGCGGCCCTGGCCGGATCCACCACGGAGTCGCTGCGGAACATCGAGCTGGTCAAGAGCCTCGGCCTCGCCGCCCAGGAGGTGCGCCGGCTCAACGCCACCACGGACAAGATCCTGGCCCTGGAGCTGCGCAAGGTCCGCTACCTCCGCAGCCTCAGCTTCATCCAGGGCACGGCCGTGAACGCCCTGCGCACCTCGATCCTCGGCCTGATGCTGTACCTCATCTACACGCAGCGGATCTCCGTCGGCCAGTTCTTCTCGCTCTGGATCTATTCGTTCTTCATCTTCGGGCCTCTGCAGCAGGTGGGGGACGTGATCGCCATCTTCCGGGAGACGGAGGCGAGCCTCGCGCAGTACCAGGCCATCCTGTCCATCGCGGCGGAGAAGCGCCCCGAGCATCCCGTGGTCGTCGACCCCCTGCGCGACCTCGGGTTCGAGTCGGTGAGCTTCTCCCATCTGACCGCGTCCGGCCCCGCGCTCGAGCACGTGACCTTCTCCGTCCGGCGCGGCGAGACCATCGCCTTCGTCGGCCCGTCCGGCGCGGGCAAGACGACGCTGGTCAAGCTCCTGGTCGGTCTGTACCATCCGCAGTCCGGCCAGATCCTCTACAACGGCCATCCCGAGGACGTCGTCGACCTCGACCGGCTGCGCGAGCGCCTGGGCCTGGTCACGCAGGACACCCAGCTCTTCTCCGGGACCATCCGCGAGAACCTGCTCTTCGTGCGCCCCGACGCGACGGACGACGAGATCCTCGAGGTACTGAACCAGGCGGCCTGCCAGTCGCTGCTGGCGCGGGCGTCGCGCGGCCTGGACACCGTGATCGGCGAGGGCGGAGTCAAGGTCTCGGGCGGCGAGCGCCAGCGCCTGGCCATCGCGCGGGCGCTGCTGCGCCGTCCCCACCTGCTCGTTTTCGACGAGGCGACGTCTTCGCTCGATTCGCTCACCGAGGAGGACATCAGCACCACCATCCGCGACGTGGCGACGAGTGGCGACGCGATCACGATACTCATCGCGCATCGGCTTTCGACGGTGATGCACGCGCATCGAATATATGTGTTGGAGCGCGGACACATCGTCGAGGAAGGCCGGCACGAGGCGCTGCTGGAGGAAAAAGGCCTCTACTACGCGATGTGGAGACAGCAAGTCGGCGAGCGACGCGCGACGATGGCGCCAGGCAGCCCCGTCGCGCCATCACGGGTTCCAGCGACCGCGTAGAAACCGACCGCCTGATGACAAGCCGACCCAGCCACGAGCCTCTTGTCGGCTAACCCAGGCCGATCGGCTCGGTTAGCAAAATAGAGGTTGTGGCCAGATCGGCCGGCCAGCTTTTGCCGTCTTTGCGGCTACGACAGGCTTCCCATTGACATCCGACAAGAAGGGTCCTATCTTCCTGTCGACCGTCTAGGGGGCGCGCGCTTCATGAATCGACCGAACATCGATCTTCTCCAAGGGACTCTGGACGTCCTGATCCTCAAGACCCTCGTTCCGGGCGCGATGCACGGCTGGGGCATCGCCCAGCGCATCCAGCAGGTCTCGCAGGACGTGCTGCGCGTGAACCAGGGCTCGCTCTATCCGGCCCTGCACCGGCTGGAGGAGGAGGGTTGGATCGCGGCCGAGTGGGGCTCTTCCGAGAACAACCGCAAGGCGAAGTTCTATCGCTTGACCCGCACGGGCCAGCGGCAGCTGGAAGCGGAGACCGAGAACTGGAAGCGCCTGGCCGAAGCAGTCGGGCGCGTCCTGCAGACTTCGTGACGGCACAGCGGCCACCAACGGACTGGTTGGCTGGAGGAGCCATGAAGCCTTTGGCCAAGGCGTGGCGCGCCCTGCGCGCCCCGTTCGCGCGGCAGAGCCGGGAGACGGACCTCGAGGCCGAAGTGCGGCATCACATCGAACTGGAGACGGAGGCGAACGTGCGCCGCGGACTGCCTCCGGAGGAGGCGCGGCGCGCCGCCCTCGTGAGCTTCGGCGGCCTGGACCAGGCCAAGGAGGACTGCCGTGAATCGTGGGCCGGCCGCTTCCTGGAGGTTCTGGGCCAGGACGTGCGCTACGGCCTGCGCGGCCTGCGCCGCAGCCCGGGATTCACGGCGGCGGTGGTGCTCACACTGGGGCTCGGCATCGGCGCCAACACCGCCGTGTTCAGCCTGGTCAACGGCGTGCTCCTCAAGCCCCTTCCCTACGCGCGCGGCGAGCAGCTCGTCGTCGTCCGCCAGCCCGACGCGCACGCCGGGCAGCCCAACCTGGGGTTCTCGCCGCTCGAGGTGAAGGACTACCGGAGCATGGCCCGCACCCTCGACGGCTTCGTCGAGTACCACTCCATGGACTTCACGCTCCTGGGTGACGGCGACCCGCGGCGCGTGCGCGCCGGTGTCGTCTCCTGGAACTTCTTCGATGTGCTGGAGGTACGGCCGGTCCTCGGCCGCGCCTTCCGCTCCGACGATGAGAGAGAGGGCGCGGACGCCGTCCTGATCCTCAGCCACGAGTACTGGCGCGAGCTCGGCGGCGACGCCTCCATCGTCGGCCGGCGCTTCGAGATGAACGACCGCGTGCACACCGTGGTGGGCGTGCTGCCGTCCATCCCGCAGTACCCGCAGGAGAACGACGTCTACATGCCGGCCACCGCCTGTCCCTTCCGAGCCCGCCTGGTCGACAACCGGCGCGGCCGTCTCCTGAGCGCGTTCGGACGCGTGGCTCCCGGCTTCTCCGTGGCCCAGGCCCAGGCCGACATGGACGGCGTCTCCCAGCGCCTGCGCGTCTCCTACCCGGACGCGTTCGCGCGCGAAGCCCAGCCGCACGTCCAGCTGAGCCCCCTGAAGGAGGACCTGGTGCAGGGGGCGCGGCCACTCTTCCTCGTCCTGCTCGCCACCGTCGCCCTCGTGCTCCTCATCGCCTGCGCCAACGTCGCCAACCTCACGCTCGCCCGCCTGCTCGAGCGCAGCCGCGAGCTGGCCATCCGCTCCGCGCTCGGCGCCGGACGGGCACGCCTCCTGAGACAGCTCCTCACCGAGAGCACGATCGTGGCCCTGGCCGGCGGCGTCCTCGGCCTGGTGCTGGCCTTCGCCGCCCGCGGCCTCCTCACGACCTTCGCCGCCCGCCTCACTCCGCGCGCGGGCGAGGTGCAGATCGACGGCCCCGTCCTGCTCTTCACCCTCGTGACGTCGGTGCTGACGGGGATCCTGGCCGGAGCCCTGCCCGGCCTGCCCGGCCGGGAACGGATCGCGGAGACGCTGGTCACGGAGAGCGGCCGCAGCACGGGCGACCGGCGCAAGCATCGGATGCGGACCGGCCTCGTGGCCTGGCAGCTTGCCTTGTCCTTCGTGCTCCTGATCGGGGCCTCCCTCACCCTGCGCAGCTTCCAGAACCTGCGCCAGGTCGACGCCGGCTTCCACTGCGAGCGCGTGCTGTCCGCGCGCGTGAACCTCAACTTCACGACGTACGGGGACGCGGAGCACCGGATCGACGCGGACAAGGTGGCCGCCTTCAACCGGTCGATGGAGGACCAGATCCGCCAGCGCGCGGGTGTGGTCACGGTGGGCGCAGCCTGGACGTTCCCGCTGAACAACCAGTTCCGCAACGACGGGACCTTCACCATCGAGGGCCGGGGCGAGATCACGGGGCCGCCCCCCAAGGGCACGTTCATCGGGGTGAGCCCGTCCTACTTCGAGTCCCTGGGCGTGCCCGTGCTGCGCGGCCGCGCCTTCGAGGACCGGGACCGCAAGGGCGGCGAGGCCGCGGTCATCGTCAACGAGCGCCTGGCCCGGCGGCACTGGAAGAGCGAAGACCCCATCGGCCGCCGCATCTCCACCGACGGAGGCCGCACCTGGCGCACCATCGTCGGGGTGGTGGGCGACGTGCGCCAGCAGGCGCTCGACGCGGAGTACACCGACACCGTGTACCTCCCCTTCCGCGAGTTCCCCGGCTACGCGTACACCCTGTTCGTGCGGACGCTCGACGATCCCGCCCACGCCGCGGAGGCGGTGCGGGCGGCGGGCCGCCGCTCCGATCCGCAGGCCGCGATCACGGACGTGCGCACGCTGGCCGACATCCGCAGCGAGACGCTCTCCTCCCCGCGCCTCATGTCCGTCCTGCTCGGGATGTTCGCGCTGCTCGCGCTCGTGATCACCGCCGCCGGACTCAGCGGGCTCATCGCCTACGCGGTCAGCCAGCGCACGCAGGAGATCGGAATCCGCATGGCGCTGGGCGCGGAGCGCGGACGCATCGTCACCATGGTCTTGCGCGACGGGATGCTTTCGGTGGCGGCCGGGCTCGCCCTCGGCATCGCGGCCTCGCTGGCCCTTTCCCGGCTGGTCTCGGGCCTCCTCTTCGGCATCGGCGCCAACGATCCCATGTGCTACGTCGGGTCCGCGATCGTCCTGGTGGCGGCCGCCGCCGCCGCCTGCTTCCTCCCCGCCCGGCGCGCCACCGCGGTCAGCCCCATGACCGCCCTGCGCGCCCAGGCCTGACCTGACCACGCCCGCGCGCGGTCGAGGCCGATGGGTCGCGCTCGCTGCGCTGGTGGCCGTCCTCGCCGCACGCACGGACGGGGCGCGCGTCCCGGAGGCGGCGGCGGAGAACGGTTCGGCGTCGGCCGGTGCGCCGGTGTACGACGCGGAGGGCGCGTTGCGGCGACCGGAGGGCTACGCGGAATGGACCTTCGTGGGCGCGTCCCTCGGCCTCTCCTACGCGGAGGGCGCAGGCGAGGACGGGCCGCGGGAATTCCACCACGTGTATCTGCGACCGGAGTCCTACGCCGCCTTCCGCCGTACCGGCCGCTTCCCCGAGCGCACCGTCCTCGTGCTCGAGCTGCACGAGGCCGCGCAGAAAGTGGCGCCCAGCCGCCACGGGCTGTTCGAGGGACGGCGGGTGGCGGTGGAGGCCGCGGTCAAGGACTCCACGCGCTTCCCGGAGGGGTGGGCGTACTACAGCTTCGGCGACGGCTCCAAGGCCTCCGCCACCGCGTTCCCGCGCGCCGCCTGCTACGAGTGCCATCGCCAGCACGCGGCGCGCGACAACGTGTTCGTGCAGTTCTATCCCGTCCTGCGTGACGGCGGCCGCTGAGCAAGGCCCTGACCGCGATCGCGCCAGGACCCCGGGTCAGGGCAGGCGGAACACCGCCCCCGCCCGAACGTGTACGTCGTGCTCGGTGGTGCCGCTGAGGAAGTGATCGGGCACGACGCGGTCCACGACCTCGATCCGCCCGCCGATACGTTCACCGAAGGAGAGGCGCGCACCCGCTCCGACCTCGAACGCGAAGGAGGTCCCGCCTTCGCGCGGGACGTCATACGTGACGGCGCCGGCACCCACGGACAGGAAGGGCCGCACCTCCCCCCGCGCGAGCTCGTAGGCGAACCCCAGGCCGTAGTGATACGCGCCCCGTCCCCTTGAGGCGAGCGGGCCGAACTGGTAGTATTGGCGGTTACCGCTGCGGCCCAGGGCCGCACGCCAAGAACCGGCGGGTCGCTGCCGCCGGGCGGAGAGGTCATGAAGCCAGGCATTCATCCCGACTACGTCACGGTCAACGTCCACTGCGCGTGTGGGACCACCTGGACGACGCGCTCGACCAAGGGCCAGGAGCTGCGACTGGAGATCTGCTCGAACTGCCACCCGTTCTTCACGGGCAAGCAGCGCCTCATCGACTCCGCGGGCCAGATCGAGAAGTTCACGCGGAAGTGGGGCAAGAAGAAGGAAGCGCCCGCGGCGGCGGCGGCGGCTCCCTCCACTCCCTCCAAGGCGTAGCGACGCCCTGTCGACCCCGGCCGCCCGCGCGCGCGGGCTCCGGGGTTTATTGTTGGTGCCGTCCGACGTGAGGCTCGAACCGTAAGCAGCGAAGGAGCGATTTACTCGCGACTGAGCGGCAGGGGGGGTAGCCCGAAGGGCGTAGGGGGGTCCGATCGCAGGTGACGACCCCCCTGAATCGAGAATGGACGCGATCACTTTTCAAAAGCTGCGCGACATCGAGTCGCGCTTCGGCGAAGTCGAAGCGAAGATGTCGGATCCCGACATCGCACGGGACCCGTCCGCCTTCCAGCGCCTGGCCCGCGAATCGAAGGAGATCACCCCCATCGTCGAGCGCTACCGGGCCTACAAGGCCGCCCTCGGCGAGATCTCGAAGATCCAGGAGATGGTGCGCGGCGAGTCCGACGCCGAGATGAAGGAGATGGCGCACGAGGAGCTGCGCGCGCTGGAAGCCAGGCGCGACGCCCTCGACGCCGAGATCCCGCCCCTCCTCATCCCCAAGGACCCCAACGACGAGAAGAACGTGCTGCTCGAGATCCGCGCCGGCACCGGCGGCGAGGAGGCGGCGCTGTTCGCCGCGGAAGTCTTCCGGATGTACACGCGGTTCGCCGAGCGCGAGCGCTGGAAGGTCGACGTCATCTCGGTGACGCGCGCTGGACAGGGCGGCATCAAGGAGGTCATCGCGCTCGTCGAAGGCGACCGCGTCTATTCGAAGCTGCGCTACGAGAGCGGCGTCCACCGCGTGCAGCGCGTGCCCGCCACCGAATCCTCGGGCCGCATCCACACCTCCGCGATCACGGTCGCGGTCCTGCCGGAAGCGGAGGAAGTCGACGTCAAGATCGAAGCCAAGGACCTGCGCATCGACACCTTCTGCTCGTCCGGGCCGGGCGGGCAGAGCGTGAACACGACCTACTCGGCGGTGCGCATCACCCACCTGCCGACCAACACCGTCGTGTCCTGCCAGGACGAGAAGAGCCAGATCAAGAACCGCGAGAAGGCCATGAAGGTCCTGCGCGCGCGGCTCTACGAGGTCGCGCTCGAAGAGCAACAGAGCCAGATCGCGAGCGAGCGCAAGAGCCAGGTGGGCTCCGGCGACCGCAGCGAGAAGATCCGCACCTACAACTTCCAGCAGGCGCGGGTGACCGACCACCGAATCGGCCTCACCCTGCATCGGCTGCAGGAAGTCCTCGACGGCGACCTCGGCGAGATCGTCAATTCGCTGATCGCGCATTCCCAGGCCGAGAAGCTCAAGGTGTCGCGGCCGGGCGCGGCCTAGACGAGCGGCAAGGAAACGCCAGCCGCGCCGTCCGACACGGTCGCCGGGCTCATCGACAGGGGCGCCGCGCGTCTGCAGGCGGCCGGTATCGCGACCGCCCGCCTCGATGCCGAGTTGCTGCTCCGGCACGTGCTCGGCTGGGAGCGCGCGGACGTGATCGCACGCGCGGCGGAGGACGTGCCCGCGGTCGCGACGGACCTCTTCCGCGCCGCCGTCGACGAGCGCGCGCGCCGGCGGCCTCTCCAGCACCTGACTGGACACCAGGCCTTCTGGCGATACGATTTCGTGGTCACTCCGGACGTGCTCATTCCCCGCCCCGAGACCGAGCTCCTGGTCGAGAAGGCATTGGAGCTGATCCGGGATCGCCCGGCGCCGGTCGTCGTCGACGTCGGCACCGGCAGCGGCTGCATCGCCCTTTCCTTGGCCGTGGAGCGGCCGGACGCGCAGGTGCACGCGACCGACCTCTCCCCCGCCGCCCTGCTCGTGGCCCGCGGGAACGCCGCTCGCCTGCGCGTCGACGCGCGGGTCACCTTCCACGAGGGCGATCTGCTCGAGCCGGTCATGGCGCTGGCGGGCGCGGTCGATCTCGTGGTGAGCAACCCGCCGTACGTATCCGTCGAGGAATGGGCCACCCTCGAACCCGAGGTGCGGGTCCACGACCCGCGGATGGCATTGGTCCCGCCCGAGGGCGTGCCCGCGCTGTACGATCGACTGGTGACGCGTGCCGCGGCCACGCTGCGGCCGGATGGATTCGTCCTCGTGGAGATCGGGGCGAGAGACCAGGGCCAGGCCGCCCGCGCGATGGCGGGGGCCGGGTTCGCCGCCATCGAGACGCACCGCGACCTGCAGGGCATCCCCAGAATCGTCAGCGGACGGCGCCCTACGCGTCAGCGCTGAGCCATACTTTCCATACCTCGCGTTACCGTCGGCGTCCTCCGTTTTGGACGAGCCGAGCCTTCAGAATCATCGTCGGTCCCCCATGAGCGGGGTTCGGAGGCGTGCCCATGACGACGATCCGTCGCCGCGGGGCGCGAGCCGCGCTCGCCACCACCCTGGGTCTGCTGCTGTTGCCGCTTCTGGCGGCGGCCGAGGACGGCGAGAGGGTGATCGTTCGTGCGCCCAAGCCCTACACGTCCCTCTCCGCTCTGGTGGGCAGCCTCGGAGGCCGGGTCGATTACAAGTACGAGAACGTCGATGCCCTCGCGGTGACGATCCCGCGCGCACGCCTGGCCGAGCTCGGCGCGGCGGTCGGGCCCGAGTCCATCACCAAGGACAACCTGATGGCGCCGCCCCGTCCACTCGAGAGGCTCGACATTCCCGCGGACGACCAGGAGGGCGAGCAGCCCTTGACCGGCGCGGAGCTCGTCCAGCTGGCCAGCGCTCCCGAGGACTACAACTTCAACGAGGACCTCATTCACGCGACCGAGCTCCAGAGTCAGGGCCAGATCGGCGCCGGGATCACGGTGGCGGTCATCGACACGGGCACGGCCAACGCGCCCGCGGTGGCCGCCCTCGCGGGGACGGTGCTCGGAGGCGAGACCTTCGTGCCGGGCGATCGCTCCGCGACCAGCCATCTCAACGACGCGCACGGCACCTGGGTCGGGACCGTCATCGCCGGCCACGCGACGTTCCGCTTCACGAACACCTCGGGGATCGTTCGCGCGATCAAGCGGAATGCTCCGGAGGCGATCCAGTCCCCCTGCCCGTCCACGCCGGCCATCTGCGCGGCCTCCAGCTTCATCCCGATGGTCGGCGTGGCCCCCGCGGCGAAGATCTACGCGCTGAAGGTATTCCCCGCCTCCGGAGGAGGCGCCCCTGAATCGCGGATCATCGCCGCCATGGACCGCGCGATCACGCTCCGGCGCAACTTCAACGACGGCATGACACAGACCGTCGTCGCCGGCGATGGCAGCGAGGACAGCCCGAACGTCTATCAGGCCCTCAAGATCGACGTCGTCAACATGAGCCTCGGTGGGCCCACCCTGTTCGCCGCCCGCGACCTCGAGGATCAGCTCACGCGCAAGATGATCGAGGCCGGCATCGTGCTCGCTGCCGCCGCCGGCAACGACGGCTTCGCGGCCATGACCGGCGGAAGCCCGGGCACCGGCCTCGGCAGCCTCACCGTGGGCGCCGCCAACACCGTCAAGCACGAGCGGATCCTGAGGGACATGCAGCACGGGGTTGGGACCGGGCTCCTGTGGCGTCCGAGTTCCCACATCCAGACCGCCGACTTCAGCTCGCGCGGCCCCACCGCCGACGGCCGCGTCGATCCGGACCTGACTGCCAACGGGTTCGCGACCTTCGCGCAGGGCGCGAGCGGAGGCATCAGCCTCGTCTCCGGCACTTCGTTCTCCGGCCCGACGGTCGCCGGCGCGGCCGCCCTCTTGATCGGCGGCTTCCCCTCCGCCACTCCGTTCCAGATCCGAGAGGCCCTGATCCTGTCCGCGAGTCCCACTGCGCTCGGGGACGGGTCGGGCCCCATCGACGAGGGCCAGGGGATGCTCGACGTGGCCGCGGCGGCGGCCAGGCTCGCCGGGGGCGTCCAGGACGGCAGGATCCGGGAGGCGCTCGCGAGTCCCATCGTGGCCCTGAACATCCTCAAGGCGGGCTTCGAGCCGATCCTCTTCCGCAACGACCGCTATACGGCGCACGTCGCCGACCTGAGGCCGGGGCAGGTCGCCCAGTTCTTCGTGCCGAGCGACGTGCGGACCGATCGGCTGACGGTCAGACTCGACAACGTCACGCCCGAGCTGCCTGCCTCCCAACAGAACGCGCTCTTCGGCGACGACATCTTCCTCAACGTCGTCGATGCGCCGACCTCGCTCGCGGTCTTCCGCCTCTCGCAGTTCGTGAACGCGGACTCGACCTTCACCGTCGACAACCCCCAGACCGGGCTGGTCCGGGTCGCGCTGCAAGGCGATTCGACCAACGCCGGGAAGATCTCGGCGGACGTGACCATCGAGCGTGTGCGCGCGGCGCAGGGCCGGCCGTCAGCGGTCGGACGTATCGCGGAGGGTGAGGACGTCGTCTACGAAGTGGCCATCCCCGCCGGCACGGCCAAGGCCGTGTTCGAGACCTCGTGGCTTGCAACCTGGGCCCGCTATCCGACAAGCGACCTCGACATGGTGCTGATCAATCCGAGCGGCGTGGTCGACGTCACGGGCGCCGCCTCCAACTCGCCGGAGCGCGTCGAGATCAGCAAGCCGGCCGCCGGCAACTGGACCGTCGTCATCCAGGGACTCTCGGTCCACCCTCCGGGGTCGGACGGGGACGAGGATCGGGAAGCGGCGGATGCCGAGAACGAGAACCGTCATCAGCGCGGGCAGGGCGACGACGACCACGACCAGGCCGCCAAGGAGCGCTACGCCCTTCGCGTGACCGTCGACGGGAATCGTCTCCAGATCGACTAGGCGAGCGCGCCCGCTTCATTGCGTGGCGTCGGACGGGCAGGAGACCGCCTGTCCGTTGCGGGCGCGATAGTGGTACGCACGCCCTCCGGCCGTCACCTGGACGTCGTAGGCTCGGCCGGACGGGTCTCCCGGCGGCGGACAGGCGTCCCCCGCCTTCGCGTCGATCTCCCGCACCGTGGCGAGCTTGACGTCGCCGAGCGCGAGGCCCAGGCGCTTGGCCAGCTCGCGGCGCGCCGCTTGCGCCGCTCGCGCCGTCTCCAGGGCCCGGACTCCGGCTTCCGGTTTGGTCGGGGCGGAGGCCTCGGGGCACAGAACGGCCTGCTCACCGGCAACGTGGACTTCGTACTCCCGTCCCGCCGCGCTCACCCGGACGCGCAGCCCGTCGGTCACCACCTGGGCATACTGTATCCCCGCTAGCGGGCAGCCCAATGCGGCATCGGGCCACTGCGCAGGCTCCACCGAGCCCACGGCAATCCGCTCCACGTGCGTCGACAGCTCCCGGGCCACGAGCTGGCGGGCCCGCTTGACCGCGTTCTCTCGGCCCTCGTTCGAGGCCCCGGCCGCCATGGCAACCCCGCAGGACAGGACGATCGACACCAGTCCTCGCATCTTTCCACGCTAGCGCAGCGTCCTCCCTCCGGCAAACCGTTCGCGTCTACACTGGAAGAAATGGAAAAGATCCGCATCCTCGGTGGCAAGGCCCTGGAGGGCACGGTCCGCATCTCGGGGGCGAAGAACGCCTCCCTGCCGGACGTGTGCGCCTCGATCCTGACCGACCAGCCCGTCATCCTCCGCAACGTGCCCGAGGTGCGCGACATCCGCACCATGGGCCGCGTGCTCTCGGCCATGGGCATCGAGACCGACATCCGCGTCGGGGGCGTCGTCGAGCTGAAAGCGGCCAAGCTGACATCCGTGGAAGCCACCTACGACCTCGTCAAGACCATGCGCGCCTCCGTCCTCGTGCTCGGCCCCGTGCTGGCGCGGGAGGGCCGTGCCCGCGTCTCCCTGCCCGGGGGTTGCGCCATCGGCGACCGCCCCATCGACCTGCACCTGACCGCCCTCGAGAAGATGGGGGCCGAGATCAAGGTCGAGCACGGCTACGTCGAGGCGAAGGCCAGGCGCCTGCGCGGGGCGGAGATCAACTTCGACACCGTCACCGTCACCGGCACCGAGAACATCATGATGGCCGCTTCCCTGGCCGAGGGCGAGACGGTCCTCCGCAACGCGGCCTGCGAGCCGGAGATCGTGGACCTCGCCGACCTCCTCGTCAAGATGGGAGCGCGCATCCAGGGCGCGGGCGGGTCCACCATCCGCATCGAAGGCGTGGATCGCCTCCACGGCGCCGAGCACACGGTGATCCCCGACCGCATCGAGACCGGCACCTTCGTGGCCGCGGTCGCCATGGCCGGGGGGGATGTCGAGATCCGCAACTGCCATCCGCCGCACCTGCGGTCGGTCCTCGACAAGTTCCGTGAGATCGGCGTCCGCATCGAGGAAGGTCCGGACAACCTGCGCGTGCGCGCCCCGCGCACGGTCAAGCCGTCCGACGTGACCACGAATCCCCACCCCGGCTTCCCCACGGACATGCAGGCGCAGTACATGGCCCTGATGACCATGGCCAACGGCGTCAGCACGATCACGGAATCGATCTTCGAGAACCGCTACATGCACGTGGCCGAGCTGCAGCGCATGGGCGCGAACATCCGGGTCGACGGGCGGGTGGCCCAGGTGCGGGGCCACACGCCGCTGAACGGCGCCCAGGTGATGGCCACCGACCTGCGCGCGTCCGCCTGCCTGGTGACGGCGGCCCTGGCCGCCAAGGGGGAGACGATCATCGACCGCGTCTACCACCTCGACCGCGGGTACTGGCGCATCGACGAGAAGCTGCGCGGCATCGGCGCGGACATCGAGCGGATCGACCGCGGTTCCGATTCCGGCCAGCGCGCGACCGACCACGAGCAGATCGCATAGGAGTCCGCCATCGTCACGGTGGGGCGGACTCCTAATGGGCCCATCAGGAGCGCGTCCCATCTGGGGATGACGCGCTCCTGTATGATCCGCGTGTGACCGCGGCCGCCCTCCGCCGCCCGCTGCTGGCCTGGTACCGCCGTCATCGGCGTGACCTGCCCTGGCGGCGGACCTCCGACCCGTACGCGATCTGGGTCTCGGAGGTGATGCTGCAGCAGACCACGGTGCGGGCCGTCCAGCCCTACTACGAGGCGTTCCTGGCCCGCTTCCCGGACGTCCACGCGCTCGCGGAGGCGCTGGAGGAGGACGTCCTGGCCCTCTGGTCCGGCCTCGGCTACTACCATCGGGCCCGCAACCTGCATCGGGGTGCGCGTCACGTGGTGGAGCGTCACGGGGGCGCGTTCCCGCGGACGCTCGAGGCCGCCCTCGCCGTCCCCGGCGTCGGGCTCTACACGGCGAGCGCGATCCTCTCGATCGCGTACGGCACCGCCCTCCCCGTGGTGGACGGAAACGTCCGGCGCGTGCTTGCCCGAGCACACGCGCTGCGGGGGAAGAAGTGGGTGCGCGACGCGCCCTACTACAACCTGGCCGAAGAGCTGCTCGATCGGGATTCCCCCGGGGACTGGAACCAGGCCCTGATGGAGCTGGGGGCCACGGTCTGCCTGCCGCGGCGCCCGGCTTGCCCGGCCTGCCCCTGGCGCGAAGACTGCCGCGCCCGCGCCGCCGGCATCCAAGAAGACCTGCCGGAAAGCCGGCGTCGGCGTGCGCCCGTGGACGTGACCGTCGCCGCCGTCGTGGTCGAGCGGCGCGGCCGAGTCCTTTTGGTCCGCCGCACCGAGGGACGGCTCATGGGCCGCTTCTGGGAGGTTCCGCAGACCTCGCTCGAGGGCCGCGGCCTGGCCGACCTGGTCCAAGAGGTGCGGGCGCGCCACGGCCTGGAAGTGGAACCGGGCGCGCTCGTCGCGCGGGCGCGGCACGCCATCACCTTCCGGCGCATCCGCGTCGAGGCCTACGAAGGACGGCTCCGCCGCGAGCCGCCGCGCGATCCCGAGCACTTCATCTGGGCGGGACCGGACGAGCTGGCCTCCTTGCCCATGTCGTCCCTCACCCGCAAGGTGATCGCCGGCGCCCGCGCCCCCCAGATCCCGCTCGACCTCGGCGCGCGCTGATGGACCGCGTCCTGCGCATCCTCGTCCTCGCCGTCCTCGTCGGCGCCGGCGCGTGGGCCGTCCTGCGCTGGCCGCACCTCGACACCGTCGAGACGGGGCGGACTCCCGAATACCCCGAGCTCAAGCCGCGGGACTATCCCGCCTCCGAGGCCGAGGTGAGCCGTGCGGTCAAGGCCACCCTCGACCGGTTGGGTTGGCAGTTCGTCGGCGCCGGCCGGGGTCCGGGCGGCAGCGAGGTCAAGGCCACGGCCCGCGGCCGCGTCCTGCCCACCGACCACGACATCACCATCCGCATGCAGCGCCTGGGCGCGCGCACGCGCGTGAGCGTGGCCGCGCACAGCCGGTCGCTGCAATGGGATTTCGGCGAGGACGCCCGGCTGATCGAGAGGTTCCTCCCCGCCCTCGACGAAGAGATCGGCCGCCGGCGGTAACCGGCGTCACCACCCCCGTCGCGACGCGGGCAGCCCGCGGGATTTCGTGTACACTCGGAAATCGTGTCGTGCCTGTTCTGCGAGATCGTGGCCGGCCGGATCCCAGCCCGCATTGCCTACCAGGACGACGCCATGCTCGCCTTCCACGACATCAACCCTCAGGGGCCCATCCACATCCTCGTCATCCCCAAACGCCACATCACGAGCGTGCTCGACCTGACCCCCGCCGACGACGAGCTGATGGGCAGCCTGGTGCGACGTGCCACCGACCTCGCGCGCGCGGAGGGCCTGGCGGAACGCGGGTTCCGCCTGGTCTTCAACTACGGCGAGGATGCCGGCTACAGCGTCTACCACATCCACCTGCACCTCGTGGGCGGCCGCAAGCTGGGCTGGCCCCCGGGTTAGGCGAGAGGTCCCCGAGGTGAGTGAGCAGAGGGCTCCGGTCCCGGAGCCGTCCGAGATCGCCGGCCGTTACCAGGTCGTCAAGAAGCTGGGCGCGGGTGCGTTCGGCACGGTCTTCAAGGCCAAGGACAAGATCCTCGGCCGCATGGTGGCCATCAAGACCATCCGCCTCGAGGGCCTGGCCGCGGCCGGAACGAGCCTGGACGAGCTGATCAACCGCTTCAAGGTCGAGGCGCAGGTCTCCGCCCAGCTCAAGCACCCGAACATCGTCACCATCTACGACGTCGGCGAGAGCAGCGGGATGAGCTACCTCGCCATGGAGTTCATCGACGGCGTCGGCCTGGACCGCGTCATCGCGAGCGCCGGGCGTCTGCCCATCGAGCGCGCGGCCAGCCTGGCCGCCCAGGTGGCGGACGCGTTGGACTTCGCCCACCGCAACAACGTCGTCCACCGCGACATCAAGCCCGCCAACATCATGATCGAGGCGGGCGACCGCGTGAAAGTGACCGACTTCGGCATCGCCAAGGTGACGGACTCCGGTGATCACCTCACCATGACGGGAAGCCTGCTGGGCACGCCTTCGTACATGAGCCCGGAGCAGGCGCGGGGCGCGGCCCTGGACGGGCGCAGCGACCTGTTCGCCGTGGGCGCCGTGCTCTACGAGATGCTGGCGGGCAAGAAGGCGTTTCGCGGCGACTCCATCACCGGCCTCATCTTCAAGATCATCACCGAGGAGCCGCCGCCCATCCGCGAGTTCGACCCTTCCTTCCCCGACGAGATCGTCCGCATCCTCGCCAAGTCGCTGGCCAAGACACCGGAGATGCGGTACCAGACGGGCCGGGACCTGGCGGACGACCTCCTCGCCCTCACGCGGCCGGGGTCGACGCCGACCCTCCGCCAGGCGGAGCTGGCGACGGCGCCGGGAATGAAGCTCCCGGCGACGCCGCCGACCATCAACGCCCCCCCGACGCTGCAGGGCGCGCTCGAGACGTCGAACGTGGGACCGGCCACCGTGGTTTCGCCGGCGGCTGCTCCCGCGCCGCCGCGGCGCTCTCCCCCGCCTCCGCCCGCCGCGGTCGCGGCGCCGACGAAATCCAACACGGGCGTGCTGGTCGGCGTCGCCGTCGGCGCGCTGGTCCTCGTGCTGGGGGTGGGAGCGGCCGGTTGGTACGTGCTCGGCCGGCGCGCGGCGCAGCCCAGTGCCGCCGGCGGCATCAGCGGC
>DASTLK010000101.1:0-4344 GCA_035715025.1 Vicinamibacteria bacterium | reverse complement strand
ACGGACGCCGGCCGGGTATTCAGGCTGACCTGTCGCGGGTCCACGACCGCCACGCCGGCGATGGTGGGAAACCACAGCCGCCCATCCCCGCTCCGCCACGCCGACGGCTGCACGCCTCCGCTGCACTCCCGGTCGCGCAGTCCCTCGGCCTCGGTGATCCGGACCGTCCTGAGCGGTCCCGCGCCGCCTTCGGCCGCGGCTTCGAGGTCGGCGCGCGCCGCACCGACGATGCCCTCCCCGGACGACATCCAGAGCCGCCCCTGGCCGTCGTCGAGCAGCGAGAGCACGGTGTCGCTGGGGAGACCTTGGCGCGAAGCGACGGCCGTGAGGCGACCGGCCCGCAGCCATTGCAGGCCGGCCCCGATGGTGCCGATCCACACCGTACCGTCCGGATCGGTGAGGACCGCGTCGACGTCTTCGGCGTGCGGCTTGCCATCGATCCGTACGCGGCGGACGGTGCCGCCCTCGACGCGGGCCAGCCCTGAAGAGGTCCCGACCCAGATCACTCCGTCCACACCCTGCGCCAGCGCCTTGACCGTGATCCGCTTGCCATCTTCGGTCGCGACATCGTGGCGGGCCGCTCCGTCCATGTGAAAGAGGGCTCCCGACGTGCCGACCCAGATGCGGCCCTCCTTGTCCTCGAAGACGCAGCGCACCAGGTCCTCGTCGGCGCTCACGTTGATGCAGCGGACGCGGTCCGCGGTGAGCTGGCACAGCCCGTGCGACTCCGTCGAGAACCAGACCTGGCCCGACCGGTCTTCGAGCAGCGCGAACACGTTCTCGTGGGCGAGCCCGGGGTCGGCCGTGGCCAGACGCGCGCGGCCGTCACGCAGGCGATCGAGCCCCCCGCCGTCCGTACCGGCCCAGACCGTGCCATCGCGGCCCCCGGTCACGGTCCAGACGACGTCGTGGGTGAGTCCCTGGGCCCGCCCGTAGACCACCGCGCGCCCGTTGCGCAGGCGGACCAGACCGCCCGCCTCCGTGCCGATCCAGAGGTTGCCGTCGGCATCCTCGGCGAGAGCGCGCGTGTGCTCGTCCGGGAGACCCTCCGCGCGCCCCATCAACTCGGGCGGCCCGCCCGCGACGCGCATGAGGCCATCACGGGTCGCGGCCCAGACGCTGCCGTCGTGGTCCTGCGCCAGGGCCATCACGATCCGGCGGCCGGCGGCCTCCACGGGCGCGAACGCGCCCCCCTTCGGGCGACGGGCCAGCCCCGCTCCGGTGCCGACCCAGACCGCGCCGTCGCGGCCGACGAGGACCGATAACACGTCGTCGGAGGGCAGACCGTCGCGCACGGTGAAGCTCGCCGTGGCCCGCCCCGTGGCGTCGACCCGCGCCAGGCCGTGTCCAGTGGCCAGCCAGAACCCGCCGGAGGGATCGGCGCGCAACGCGCGATAGCTCTCGCCGTGCTGGCCGGGTGTCGCGCCGAGCAGCGTCGTCCGGCCATTCTCCAGGCGCCACACACCCTCGGCCGTCGTGGCCCAGACGAGCCCATCGCCGGTCCCATCCATCGATCCGATCGGGAGGTCGCGCAGGGCCGTCACGCGCTCGAAGGGTCCCTGGCCGCGAGCGTCGCCGACGGCGAGGCCGCGCGAGGTGGCCACCCAGAGACGGCCGTCACGGCTCTCGTGGAGCGCGCGGATTCCGTCGGCCGGCAACCCCGGGGTGTTCGCGCGGTTGAAGACCGCGAAATGGACGCCGTCGAACCGAACCAGGCCTTCAGGCGTGGCCACCCAGAGATAGCCGGTGCGCGAGGGCAGGACGGCCGAGACCCAGGCCGCGGGGAGTCCGTCGCGCTTGGCCCAGGCCCGCAGCGCATATTGGCCGGGCGAGCGCTGCGGATCGAGGGCGCGGGCGGGCGCGGCGGAGAGCGCGGCGATCAGGAGAGCGAGCGCGGACCGTCGGACGCCCTGGATGCCCATCGGATGCCGGAAGGCTACTCCGTGCCGGGCCGGTCCGCTCGCTCGGCGAAGACGACGATTGCGTCCCTGCCGCGCGCGAAGTATCTTGGCTCCCTCAGGCCTCCGATGGGCCTGCAGCCGCGCTGGCGGGGGTTCGCATGAACATTCTTCTCCTCTCCATGCCCGACGCCTTCGAGCACACCTCGCCCGTGACCATGCGGATGCCGAACGGTGCGCTCGGATCGCTGGCCGGCAACCTCGACCCCCATCACGAGGTGGCGATCGCGGATCTCATCCTCGCGCAGCGCCAGGTCCGGCAGACCGTCGAGGGCCTGGTGCGCGAGCGGACCCCCGACCTCGTCGGCCTGTCGATCATGACCTTCCAGCGGCGTACGGCGAAGCGCGTGATCGCGCTCATCCGCGACTTGCAGCCCGAGGTCCGCATCGTGGTGGGGGGCTACGATCCCAGCCTCGCCGCGGACGTGTACGAGGACCCATCGTGGGGCGTGGACTTCATCGTCCGCGGGGAGGGTGACATCACCTTCCGGGAGCTGGTTCGGGCCCTGGAGCGGGGAGTGGAGCCGGCGGCGGTGGCCGGCCTCTCCTACCGGAGGGCGGGCACGTTCGTGCGCAACCCCGATCGCCCGGTGAGCCGGCTCAGCGGCGAGGACGTGCGGCCGCCTCTGCGTGCCGCCCGCGTGCTGCAGGGCTACACCTTCCTGGGGCGACCCATCGACGTGGTCGAGACCTCGCGCGGGTGCACCTACGACTGCAGCTTCTGCTCGATCATCGAGATGCGCGGGCGCTACTTCCACACCTGGTCCGTCGAGCGCGTGCTCGACGACATCGCGGACGCGCGCGCCCGCGGCGCGCGCGCGATCTTCATCGTGGACGACAACATCACGATCGACGTGGGGCGGTTCGAGGCCATCTGCCGCGGCATCGTGGATCGCGGCCTGCAGGACGTGGACTACCTCGTGCAGGGCATGACCTCGTCGATCGCCAATCACGGGGAGCGGCTGGCCCCGCTCATGAAGGCGGCCGGGTTCCGCTACGTCTTCCTCGGCATCGAGAACGTGCTCGAGGGCGACCTGGAGTTCCTCCGCGCCGCCGCGAAGAACCAGCAGCGCGAGAACGGGAAGGCGGCCGGCAACGCGACGCAGCGCGCGATCGACGTCCTCCACCGGCACGGCATGTACGTGGTGGGCGGATTGATCGTCGGCAACCCCGAGGACACGCGCGAGTCGATCGAAGCGAACCTCGCCTTCGCCCGCGCGGAGGTCGACTGGCCCTACATCCAGCATCCGACGCCGTATCCGGGCACGCCGATGACGAAGGAGTTCCGCGCGCGGGGGCTGGTCGTGAACGAGAACGTCGAGGAGTACGACGGCACCACGGCGGTGGTGCGCAGCGCGCATCTCACGGCGGGCGAGATCGAGTTCCAGCGCTGGCGCGCCGAGCGCTGGATGAAGCTGCGCCATTTCTGGCCGGCCCTCGCGCACAACCCCCGGTTCGTGCTGCGGCACGGCCGGGAGATGCTGGCGCACACCTTCCGCGGCAGCTCGCTGAGGTCGATGCTGGGCCTCGAGGACGAGCGGACGGTGTTCGCCCGCTATCAGGCCCTCCGCCGCGCGGAGCGGGAGTACCTGCCGGAAGGAACGGACGCGGGCGCCAGCGGGCGCGCCGGACCAGCCGCGAGCGCACCTTGGGGCTCCCGAGCGCGGTCGGTGACGTCGACTCGGTGAGCGACGGGTCTCTCTGCTAGCATCACGCCGTGGCGGGATCGCAAACGCAGCGAATCGTGATCGTGGGCGGCGGGTTCGCGGGGATCGGCGCCGCGCGAGCCCTTCAGGGCGGTCCCCAGGTGACGCTGATCGACCGGAAGCCGAACTTCGAGTTCCTGCCCAACATCCACGAGATCGTCTCCGGCCTGAAAGAGCCGAGCACGGTCGGTCTCTCCCACGAGCGGATGGCGCGGGACCTCGACCAGACATTCGTGCAGGACGAGGTCACGGCGATCGACCCGGCCCAGAGAACCGTGGCCACCTCGTCGCAGCGCATCCCCTATGACGCCCTCATCCTCGCGCCCGGAGGGGCCGCGGCGGCGGACGGGGTCGCGGGCGCGGAGACCCACGCCCACTTCTTCCGATCGGCGGACGACGCGGAGAGGGTCCGGCGCCGGCTCGACGTCCTGGCGGCACTCCCCGATGGAAGCGACGTCACCATCGTCGGCGGTGGCTTCACGGGGGTCGAGGTGCTCGGCGAGATCCTGCGCAAGCATCGAAAGAGGCGAACGCTTCGGCTGCGCCTGATCGAATCGGGCCGCCGTCTGATGGGCGACTGGCCCAAGGTGCTTCATCGGCGCGTGAAGAAGATCGCGGAGCGTCACGACGTGGAGTTGCGGCTCGAGACACGCGTGGCCCAGGTCGAGGAGGACCACGTC
>DASTLK010000100.1:0-2719 GCA_035715025.1 Vicinamibacteria bacterium | reverse complement strand
GGCTTGCCACGGCGGGACGCGATGACCGGACCTAGACCGGCCGCGACGGCTCCTTCTCCGCCTGACCGTTCGCGGCCACCCAGGCCCTGAATCCGCCCGCGACGTGCGCGACCTTCTCGAGTCCCATCTCCTCGAGCGTCCGGGCGGCGAGGGCTGAACGGCCCGCGCTGGCGCAATAGAGAAGGAGGGTCTTGCCCGAAGCGAACACGGGCTTGTGGTACGGGCTCTCCGGATCGGCGTAGAACTCGAGCATGCCGCGGGGCGCGGGCTCGGCGCCGGGGATCATCCCGTCGCGCGCCCTCTCGTCCGGCTCGCGGAGGTCGACGCCCGCGGGAGAAGGAGCTGCTGCCGCGCCCACAGACCGGGCCCGCCGCCTACGAGCACTACCTGCGAGACCGCCAGCTCCTCCAGGATCGGCCGCGCGGCGACGGAAGTCGTCAGGAAGGCATGAAAGAAGGCTGAAACGGTTCTGATTCGTTTTCGATTACTCCTGTCGCAGCGCGGTCACCGGGTCGATCCGGGACGCGCGCCGCGCAGGCCCGAAACTGGCCACGAGCGCGGTGCCGAGGAGGGTCATCGCGGCCAGGGTGAGAGTCAGGGGGTCGTTGGCCTGCAGTCCGTACAAGAGCGAGGCGACGAACTTCGAGGCGCCCAGCGCCGCGGCCAGGCCGATGGCCAGTCCCGCTTCCACCAGCACCAGGACTTCACGGAGAACCATCCGCACGACCCCGCCACGTTGCGCGCCCAGCGCCATCCGGATGCCGATCTCCCCGGTGCGGCGGGCCACGTTGTAGGAAACGGTGCCGTAGAGGCCGACGCAGGCGATGACCAGGGCCAGGATCGCGAAGCCGCTGCACAGCTGGGCAAACGTGATCTCCTGGCCGATCGTGCGATCGATGTCGGTGGCTTGCGTCCGGACTTCCGATACGGGCAGACCGGCGTCGGCCTGTCGGACGACTTCACGCACGGAGTCGACGTACCGCAGCGGATCGCCGGTCGTGCGCAGCGCGTAGACCATCTGGGTCGGCTGCGGGTAACCCTGGTCGTACGGCATGTAGACCACGGGCGGGATGTCCCTGGTCAGGCCGCCGTAGCGCGCGTTGCGAGAGACCCCGACGATCTCCATGTCGCGCGCGACGCGATCTCCCCCTCCGGCTTCGCGGAGGGTCAAGTGCTGGCCCAGCGGACGGAGGTCGCCGAAATTCGCCTTGGCAAACACCTCGTTGATGACGGCAACGGACGGCGAGCCGGCGCGGTCGGTTTCCGCGAGATCGCGGCCGGCCACGATCGGGATCTGCATGGTCGCGAAGTAGGCCGGGCCGACGGTCAAGAAGCGGTTGGCGGGATCGTATGGCGAGCCGGATTTGCCGATAGGCAGTCCATGCGATCCCTGGATCGGCGAGTCGATCTCCAGCGTCGCGCGGCGCACGCCGGGGATGGCCGCGAACCGGGTCCGCAGATCGGCGTAGAAGGTGGAGATCTCGGGGTCCTTGTGTCCGGCCTTGCGCGCGTCCACCTGGAAGAGCAGCAGGTCCTGGCGATTGAAGCCCAGCTCGATCGATTGAAGGTTCGACAGCGTTCGCACGAAGAGCCCGGCCGCGACCAGCATCACGAGCGAGATGGCGATCTGACCCACCACGAGCGCGTCGCTCAGGCGGATCCGCCAGAAGGAGTGGCGTGCCCGCGCTGGCCCGCCCCGGGTGTCCTTCAGCGCGGGCATGACGTCGACGCGCGTGGCCTGCAAGGCCGGGGCAAGGCCGAACAGCACGCCCGTGAGGACGGAGAGCGCGGCGGCTACGCCCAGGACGTGCCCGTTGAGCTCCGCACGCACCGTGAAGTCCGGCCTCCCGTTCGCCATCAGCACGGTCAGGACGCGCATCCCCCAGACCGCGAACAAGACACCCAGCGCCCCGCCCAGCGACGCGAGGAGCACGCTCTCGGTCAGCAGTTGCCGCACGATGCGGAGCCGGCCGGCGCCCACGCTGATCCGCAGCGCCATCTCCCGCCGCCGGGCGGTGGCGCGCGCCAGGAGCAGGTTGGCGACGTTGGCGCAGGCCAGGGCCAGGATCAAGCCCACCAGTGTCAGCAGCACGTAGAGGGGCTGCGAATACCGGCGGCGCAGGGTGTCGAGCCCGGCCGCGCCCTCCTTCACCATCAGCGTGGGAAGGTTCCCTCTCTCGCGATCGTTGGCGGCGGTGCCCGCGACCCATTGCGCGAACGCCGGCGCCAGCGCGGCCTGGGCCTGAGCGATGCCGACTCCGGGACGTAACCGGCCCATGACCTGGACCCAGTAGTAGTTCCGGGCCAGGTAGTCCTCGGACCGAAAGCCGAACTGCTTCCCCGCCCCCAGCCGTTCGTTGGCGTGCATCGGAAGGTAGACGTCGGGAGCCGCCGCCGGATCGACGCCGAAGAATTCGCGGGGCGCGACTCCGACCACGGTGAAGGGCAGATTGTCGATCAGGACCGACTGGCCCACCGCGCCGGCGACGTCACCGAAGCGCCGCTGGCTGTACCCATGGCTGAGGACGACCACGGCGGGCGCGCCGGGCCGGTCGTCCTCGGGCGCGATCAGCCTTCCGGCGGCGGGGGGAACGGCGAGTCCAGGAAAGTAGTCGCCGGACACGCTCCAGCCGCTCGCGATGTCGCCTTGTCCCTTGACCGCGAGGTTCACCTTGCTGACCTGGTGGGAGGCGCAGTGGGCGAAGACGCTCGAGAAGAC
>DASTLK010000099.1:0-2322 GCA_035715025.1 Vicinamibacteria bacterium | reverse complement strand
CTACCTGCTCGACCTGCGGGGGCCGAGCC
This sequence comes from Vicinamibacteria bacterium, assembly GCA_035715025.1. GTDB lineage: Bacteria > Acidobacteriota > Vicinamibacteria > Fen-336 > Fen-336 > AA29. The sequence continues at coordinate 2,293 of DASTLK010000099.1, read as the reverse complement.
TCGCCGTGGACACCGCTTGCTCTTCCTCCCTCGTCGCCGTGCACCTCGCCTGCCAGAGCCTCCGCCTGGGAGAGTGCGACCTCGCGTTGGCCGGCGGCGTGAACGTGATGCTGTCGCCCGAGGCCACGGTTGCCTTCTCGAAGCTGAACATGATGGCAGCGGACGGCCGCTGCAAGACCTTCGATGCCAGGGCCGATGGGTTCGTGCGTGGCGAAGGTGGCGGCCTCGTGGTCCTGCGGCGCCTCGTCGACGCGCTGGCCGCCGGCGATCCCGTCGTGGCCGTCGTCCGCGGCACCGCGGTGAACCAGGATGGCGCGACCAACGGCATCACGGCACCGAGCGGCCTCGCCCAGGAGGCCGTCGTGCGCCGAGCCCTCCAGAGCGGAGGCACCGATCCGGGCCGCGTCTCCTTCGTGGAAACCCATGGCACCGGCACGGCCCTGGGCGATCCCATCGAAGTGGAGGCCCTCGCCAATGCGCTGGGAGGCGGCGACGAGCCTTGTTTCCTGGGCGCCGTCAAGACCAACATCGGCCACCTCGAAGCGGCGGCAGGCATCGCCGGCCTCATCAAGGCGGCGCTGTGCCTGCGCCATCGCTTCATCCCGGCGAACCTGCACTTCCGCTCGCCGAATCCCCATCTCGACATCGGGCAGACGCGCTTCGTGGTCCCCACCGAAGGCCGGCCCTGGCCTTCCGCCAGCGGCGCCACGCGCCTGGCCGGGGTCAGCTCCTTCGGCTTCGGCGGTACCAACGCCCACGTCGTTCTTGAGGAGGCGCCGGCCGCTTCCGCGCCGGCCGCTCTCGAAGACGGCTTGCCCCTCGCGTTGCCCTTCTCCGCGCGGAGCCCGGAAGGCCTTCGCGCACTGGCCGCCGAGTATGCGGCCTTCCTCGCCCAACCGGAGGCCGAACTGCTCTCGCGGCTCGACGTGTCCTACACCGCGGGAGTGCGACGGAGCCATCTCTCCTGCCGCGGGGCGGTGGTGGGCGCCTCGCGGGAGGAGTGGATCGCGGCCCTCGGCCACCTCGCGGAGCGGCCCGTTCGGTTCTCGCCCGCTGAGCATCCCGCGGGTCTCGTCTTCGCCTACTCGGGACAGGGCCCGCAGTGGCCGGGCATGGGGCTCGGGCTCCGCGAGCCGGCCTTCCGCGCCGTGCTCGAACGGGCTGACCGCGACGTGCGGCGGCTCGCCGGCTGGTCGCTCCTCGAAGCCCTCGCGGCGCCCGAACCCGAGGCGCGGCTGCGCCGCACGGACGTCGCCCAACCGGCCCTCTTCGCGCTCCAGGCGGGTCTCACCGAGCTCCTGCGGAGCTGGGGGGTCGAGCCCGACGCGATCCTCGGCCATAGTGCGGGCGAGGTTGCGGCCGCCTGGGCCGCCGGCGTGCTCAGCTTCGAAGACGCGCTCCGCGTGGCGGTGGAACGCGGGCGGCTCATGCAGGAGGCGGCGGGCCAGGGAGAGATGGCCGCGGTGGAGCTGCCTCTCGCGGAGGCGGAGGCGGCGATCGTCGCTTATCGGGGAGCGGTCGAGATCGCCTCCATAAGCAGCCCGACCTCCACCGTGATCGCCGGCGAGCGGGAGGCGGTGGAGGCGGTGGTCGCCAGGCTCGAGCAGCGGGCGGTCTTCTGCAAGCGGCTCACGACGGGGTTCGCGTTCCACAGCCGCCAGATGGAGCGCTTCCAGGACGATCTCGTCCGAGCCCTGCGGGGAGTCTCGCCCCTTCCCGCGCGGACCGCGCTCTTCTCCACGCTGACTGGCCGTCGCGCGGAGACCGCGGACTATGGGCCCCGGTACTGGGCCCGGGGCATCCGCGAGCGCGTCCTCTTCTCCGACGCGGTCGTCGCGTGTGCGGGCGAGGGGCACGAAGCCTTCCTCGAGATCGGGCCACACCCGGTGCTGTCTCCGATGATCCGGCGTTGCTCCGCGGCCGTCGGCCGGGACCTGATGACCGTCGCGTCCCTTCGCCGGAAGGAGGACGAGGCCAAGACGATGCTCGAGGCGCTGTGTGGCCTCTACCGCCTCGGCCACACGGTGGACTGGTCGCGCTGCCTCCCGCCGGGGGGCCGGGTCGTAAGCCTGCCGACCTATCCCTGGCAGCGGAAGCGCTTCTGGCTCGAGGACGGGCGGTCGATCACGCCGCCGCCGGCCTCCCGGGTCGCCACCGCCCCGAAGCGCGCCGAGCAGCTCGCGGAGCTCACCTACGTCGTCGAATGGCCGCGTCGCGAGCGGGAGCGACGGTCCGTCCGAATGGCGCAGGGGCCGGGGAGCTGGCTGATCCTGGCCGATCGCGGCGGGTTGGG
>DASTLK010000098.1:0-8962 GCA_035715025.1 Vicinamibacteria bacterium | reverse complement strand
CTCGAGGTACTCGATCAGGCTCCAGCCGTCGATGTACTCGAGGATGATGCAGAGCTTGTCGTCGACGGTGTCGAAATCGAAGATGCGGCCGATGTTCTCGTGGTCGAGGACGGCGTATCGGCGCGCCTCGTCCACGAACATGCGGAGGTGGCCCGCATCGTCGGTCTGACGGAGCTGCTTCATCACGATCGGGCGCTGGAAACCGGATTGCCCGATGAGCAGACCCTTGTAGACCTTGCCCATGCCGCCGGCCCCGAGCTCCTCGAGCACCTTGTACTTGGACGGTTGCATGGGAAGGGTGAAAGGCGCGCGAAGCATGGCAGAGCGCTCCGCGGCAGTCAAGGAACGGCCGGGCGGCCACGCTATACTCGATCGCGGAGGCGCCTCGATGCCCATCGGCGCGCGGGGGCGGCACATGGGGCTCGACGTCGGCGATCGCCGCATCGGCGTGGCCCTCTCGGACGAGACGGCCACCCTCGCCTCTGCGCTCACGACCGTCACCCGGGTGGGAGGGCGCAAGGACGCGGCGGCCGTGGCCGACCTGGCCCGCCTCCACGAGGTGGCCGCCGTCGTCGTCGGCCTGCCCCTCAACATGGACGGCACGCGCGGTCCGCAAGCGGAAAAAGTGCTCGGTTTCGTGGAAGGCCTGCGCCGGCGGCTGGCCGACGTGCCCGTCGTCACACGCGACGAGCGGCTCACCACGGTAGAAGCGGAGGAGAAGCTGCGCGAGGCCGGCATGGGGTGGAAGGAGCGAAAGCGCGTGGTCGACCAGGTGGCGGCGGTCGTGATCCTCCAGGAGTACCTCGACGAGCGGCCGTCCGCCGCCGCGGCCAAGGCCGGAGCCTGAGCGCGGCCTTGCGCAAGTTCATCCTCGTCCTCCTCCTGCTCGCGGTCGCCTACGGCGCGTGGTTCCACGAGACGCGCTGGCCGGTGCGCGGCAGCGGCGATCCTGCGCAGGCCCTCCTCGTCGCCCAGGGCGCGGGCGTCCTCGACATCGGCCGCCAGCTCCATCAGCTCGGGCTGGTCCGGCATCCGGAAGTCTTCCGCGTCTACGTGCTCAGCCGCGGAGAGACGGGCCGGCTGCGTGCCGGCGAGTACGCGCTCGAAGGGCCGATGAGCCTCGAGCAGATCGTGGACAAGCTCGTGCGCGGTGACGTCGTGCGCCACACCGTCACCTTTCCCGAAGGCACGAACCTCGAGGACATGGCCCGCCTGGCCGCGGTCAAGGGCATTCCCGCCGAGGCCTTCCTCGCCGCCGCGCGCAACCCGCAGCTCATCCAGGACCTCGATCCGGACGCGAAGGACCTCGAGGGTTATCTCTTTCCCGACACCTACGACATCCCGCGCGGACCCGATCCCGCGGCCCAGCTCGTCGCGCGCATGGTGCGCCGCTTCCGCGCCGTGATCGCGCCCGAGCTGCCCCGGCTGCCGACCGGGCGCACGCTGCGGCAGATCGTGACCCTGGCCTCGATCGTGGAGACGGAGACGGCGCGTCCGGAGGAGCGGCCGCGCGTGGCCGCGGTGTTCCTGAACCGGCTCCAGAAGCGGATGCCGCTGCAGACGGACCCGACCGTCATCTACGCGCTGCGCAAGGCGGGGACCTGGGATGGCAACATCCGCAAGGGCGACCTCGACGTGGATTCGCCGTACAACACCTACCGGCTTCCCGGGCTGCCGCCGGGTCCCATCGCCTCGCCGGGCCGCGCGTCCCTCCAGGCCGCGCTGCATCCCGTGGACAGCCGCGAGCTGTACTTCGTGAGTCGCAACGACGGCAGCCACCAGTTCAGCGAGACGCTGGCCGAGCACGAGCGCTGGGTGAACCTCTACCAGCGCCACCGCGGCGCCGTCGCCCAGGCCGCACCGTCGCCCAGCCCGTCTTGAGCGCGCGCGCCTGATGGGCGGCCGGACGCCCGAGCCCGAAGAGCCCCTTCCACCACCGGTCGGCCCTTCACCGGTCTCGGCCGTCCTGCTCGGCCTCGTGCTGTTCGTGGCCCTCGTCGCGAACGGGCGGTCCATCGGCTCCGGCGACGCGCGGCCGACCGAGCGTGTCGCGGCCAGCCTCGTCCAGCAGGGCCGCCTCGACCTCGACGCCTACCCCGACGTCGAGGAGCCGTTCGCGCGCCAGGTCGGCGCGCACCGCGTGTCGATCTATCCGATCGGCTCCGCCATCCTCGCCGCCCCGGTGTTCGCGGCCGCCCGCGCGCTGTTCGCGCTGGACGAGACGGGCCTGGCCCTGGCCGGAAAGTGGGCCGCATCGCTGTTCTCGGCGGCGGCGGCCGCGCTCCTCTATCTCGCCATCGGGCGCCGTCGCCCGCATCGCGAGGCCCTGTGGGCGGCGGCCGTGTTCGCGCTCGGCACCAGCGTCTGGTCCACGAGCCAGGCGCTCTGGCAGCATCCCGCCGCCGTGCTCGGCCTGTCCGCGGCCCTCCTGTGCATGGTTCGCGCCGAAGCCGACGACCGTTGGGCGGGACGCGCGGGCCTGCCCCTCGCCTTCGCGGTCGCCGCGCGCTACGCCGACATCGCGCTGGTGGCGGCGCTCGCCATCGGCATCGCCGTGCGCTGGCCGCGGCGGATCCCGCCGCTGGCGGCCTGGGCGATGCCCTTGGCCGGCCTCGTGCTCGCGTATCACTGGGCGTACTTCGGGTCGCCGTGGCGCCAGGGACTTCCCGCCGCCGGTCGCTTCTCCGCCCCCTGGGGCGAAGGGCATCTCGGGCTGCTCGTTTCGCCGGGCAAGGGCCTCTTCGTCTTCACGCCGATCGCGCTCGTGGCGGCGGCGGGCCTGGTGCGCGCGCTCCGCTACGACGATCGCGTCCTGGCCGCCACCTGCGGTGCGGCCGTCCTCGCGCACTGGATCTTCGTCGGCCGCTGGGCGGAATGGCACGGAGGCGAGTCCTGGGGACCGCGCCTCATGACGGATGCCCTGCCCCTGCTGTTCCTGTTCCTTCCCGATGGATACGATCTCGCGCCGAAGCTGACCGTCGGGCTGGGCGTGCTCTCCGTCGCCGTCCAGGCGCTGGGCGCGTTCGCCTACGACTATCGCTGGGAGCGGCTGCGGCAGCGGCCGGTCGCGGCCGCCCATCCCGAGCTGTGGGACGTGTCGCACAGCCCGATCGCCTTCTACGCGACGCGACGGCTCGTCATCTTCGCCCTGCCGCGCCTCGCGGACGGCAGGGTCGAGATCCGCGAGCACCCGATCGTGCTCGGAGGAGCGCATGGATCCCGCCTGGCCTTCGCCGGCGACCGCCTGCGCGTAGACGGCGCGGACGAGACCATGCAGGACGTGCACGAGGATCGCGGGGCGAGGGTCCAGGATGGGCGGCTGCGCCTGCGCGGCCGGTGGGACGGCGTGTCCCTGCGCGCGACCGAGGACGCGCGCAAGCGCAGCCTCGAGCTGCGCGTGGACGGGGAAGGCAGCGGCGTCCTCTACGTGGGGGAGAGGAGCTTCTGGAGCCCGAGCGTCCGCTGGACCACGTACCCGATGAGCGGGCGCTTCCACGTGCGCCACCCCTACTCGTACGCGACGTCCGGGGGATCCGATCTCGTGATCACGCTCGGACGCGCCGCCGGCTCCGCGGACATCGATTCCGTGGCCCTGGTCCCGCGCGGCGAGCCCGAGGGTGTGATCCGGCTGCGCTGACGCGCGGGCGGAGGTCAGCCGTCGACCGGCCGCGGCACTCCGAAGAGGTACCCCTGGGCGCGCGTGAAGCCGACGTCGATGCAGGCCTCCGCCTCCTCGGCCTTCTCCACGCCCTCCGCCACCGGCTCCGCCCCGAGGTCGCGCACGATGCTCACGAGGGAGCGGAGCAGGCGCCGCCGGGAAGGGGGCGCTTTGTGCACGTCGCGGATGAAGCGGATGTCGAACTTGAGCAGGTCGGGCGGCGCCTCGCCCAGCTCGAGGAGCCGGGCCTGTCCGGCCCCGAAGTCGTCGTAGGCGAGCTTGATCGCGCGATCCCGCAGCGAGGCCTTGAGGGCGACGATCTCGGCGACGTTGACGATGGAGCCCTCGTGGATCTCCACCGTGAACTCCACGTGGGGCGCGTCCCGCGACAGCTCCCCGAGCGACTCGACGAGGCCGGGTTGCCGGAGCTCCGCGGGATGGGTATTGACGGACACCACGGGGAAATCGGAGCGGCCGGAGAGCGTCGCGATGACCTTCCGGCGGAAGAGCCGGCTCAGCTCGATCTCCATCCCCACCGCGGCCGCGGTCTGGAACAGCTCGGTCGGGCTCTCGGGCAGGCCGGGGTGCTGTCCGCGACCGAGCGCCTCGTGACCCACGACCCGGCGGCCGGGAAGCTCCACGATCGGCTGGAATACGGCGCGGACGGCCCCGATCCGCAACATCTCCTGGAGCCGCACCGTGTCACCGAGGAGGGGCTGAGGCGAAGGAAGCCCTTGGAAGACGGCGGTCGGTCGGCGCGTCGGCGCCGGGCTGGTGACGACCTGGAACTGGAGATCGGCGAAATGCACGACGTCGCCGTCCCGGACCACCGCGTCCTGGATGCGCAGCCGGTTCACGAACGTCCCGTTCGTGCTCCCGAGGTCGCGCAGCCGGAGGACGTGGCCGTCCCCGTAGAACTCCGCGTGCTCGGTGGAGACCGACTCGGCGGGAAGGGTGAGGTGGAGGGCGGGGTGGCGGCCGATGCGGAAGGGCAGGGGCCGGAGCTCGATCACGGAAATCCGGTCCTGCGGATGCACCATGCCAACCAAAGACCACACTCTCGGCTCTTCGGACGGCCCGGACATGGGGAGGCAGTATACGACAGCGTCCGCCGGTGACCCGCCCGCGACGGCCGCCTCTCAGCCCCGGAGCGAGCTGCTGACGGCGGCCAGCGCGCTGCCGGCGGCACGCGCGCTCTGGAACCGCTCCTGCGGATCCTTCCGGAGGAGAGTGAGGATCGCCGTCTCCAGAGCGTCCGGAAGGCCGGGCCGGTGGCGCGAAGGTGGCTCCGGCGGCATCACCAGGTGCATCTGGAGCAGCCGGAGGAGCTCGTCGTGCACGAAGGGCTTCTTGCCCGTGAACATCTCGTAGGCGACCACGCCCAGGGCGTACAAATCGCTCGTCTCCGCGGCCGTGCCTCCCGAGATCTGCTCGGGGGAGAGGTATTCCGGCGTGCCGACGATCATCCCGGCCTGGGTGACGCCGGCTGCCGCGCGCTGGCGGGCGATCCCGAAGTCCATGATCTTGGCCAGCCCTTCCCGGGTCAGGAAGATGTTGCCGGGTTTGATGTCGCGGTGGATGACGCCCTCCGCGTGGGCGGCGGCGAGGCCCGCGCACACCTGGATCAGGCAATCGAGGCCCCGGCGCAGCGGCCAGGCGGATCCGATGAGCTCCTCCACGCTGTGGCCGACGAGCAGCTCCATGCTGATGTAGCGGTGTCCCCGGTGATTGCCGATGTCGTACAGCCTGGTGACGTTCGGGTGGACCAGGCGCCGCGAGACCTTGAGCTCCTGGCGGAACCGGGCCAGGCCCTCTTCGTCGTCCGGAGCGGGACGGAAGACCTTCAGCGCGACTTCCTCCGACAGCTCGAGGTCGCGGGCCCGGTACACGGTGGCCATCCCGCCACGCCCGATCTCCGCCTCGATGCGATACCGGTCGGCGACGGTCGTGCCCGCGGCGAACGTCGGCGACGGCGCCGGAGCGTCGAGGTCGATCGCCTCGAGACGCCGGGTGGGGACGGCGGGCGATCCCGCCACCGGCGGCGCATCCGACGCCGGTCGCGCGGAGGGGCCGGTGCGCCGTGCCGCGCGCCGAAAGCGCTCGTCCTCGCCGAACACCTGGGCCAGCCTGCCGTCGAGGGCGGGCGAGTCCTGGTGCAAGTCCGCCAGGCGCTGCTGGACGCCGCGGTAGCCCGGTCCGCGGGCCATGACCTTCTCGAAGACCTCCTCCGCGTTCTCGGGCATCCCGTGCCGCAGGTAGAGCTCGCCGAGGTCGTAGAGGACGGGCAGGTCCTCGTCCGCCTCCGCACCGGCGGCGATGAAGGAGCCCACGAACTGCTCGAAGCGGACACCGAGGGTGTCGAGCTGGCAGGCCAGACGCACGGCGATGCGCGCGGCCTCGCGGTAGCGCGGGTCCCGGGGCGCCACCCGCAGCAGCCTCTCCAGGCCGGCGGCGGCATCACCGGCTTCCACGTGACACTCCGCCGCCTCCAGGAGGAGGCCGGCATCCGACAGCATCCGTGCCGCGGCGTCGAGCCGGCCGCATCCCCGCATCACCCGCACGCCGTCCTCGATCGCACCGGCCTGCACGTACGCGCGCGCCGCCTCGTCCGCCCGGCCGCCCTTCTCGAGGCGGCGAGCGCTCTCCAGGGCCGCCGGGTCCGGCGGACCGGCCATGGCTAGTCCGCCTCCCGGGGTAGCGCGGCCAGGGCGGAGCCCAGCATCTCCGGATGGTTCGCGACCTTGAGCGCCTCCGCGGGGTCGATGACGCGGGTGCGGACGTAGCCGAGCAGGCAGCGGTCCAGGCTCTGCATCCCGGTCGTCTCCGGGCTGGCGGACTGCAGGTGGGCCTCGAGCTGGTGGAGCTTGTCCTCGCGGATCATGTTGGCGACGGCGTAATCGTGCAGCAGCACCTCGACCGCGGCCACGCGTCCCTCGCCCCCGCGCCGGCGACAGAGGCGCTGGGCCAGCACCCCCCGCAGGAGCACCGAGATCATGCCGCGCATGTGGTCGCGGCTCGACTCGGGGACGAGGTCGATCAGGCGGTGGATCGACTTCGCGGCCGAATTCGTGTGAAGGGTGGCGAACACGAGCACGCCCGTCTCCGCGGCGGAGAGGGCGAGGGAGACGCTCTCCAGGTCGCGCAGCTCCCCGACCACCACCACGTCGGGGGCCTCGCGCAGCGCGGCGCGGAGCGCGCCCGAGAAGGTCTCGGCGTGGGTGCCCACTTCGCGATGGGTGACGAGGCTCTGGATGGGATCGTGGATGAACTCGATGGGATCTTCGATGGTGACGATGTGGCGCGCATACGAGCGGTTGATCTCGTTGATGATCGCGGCCAGGGTCGTCGTCTTCCCCGATCCCGTGGGGCCGGTGACGAGGACGAGCCCGTTGGCGAGGCGAGTGAAGTTCCGGACCGCCCGCGGAAGGTCGAGCTCGTCGATGTCGGGGATGCGGCGGGGGATCACCCGGAACACGGCCCCGATGCCGTGCTTGTGGAAGAAGACGTTGCCGCGGAACCGCGCCTGCCCTTCGAGGTCGTAGACGAGGTCCAGGTCCTTCTCCGTCTCGACCGTCTTCCGCTGCGCGTCGGAGAGGATCTCCAGGAGGAGGCGGCGCGCCTCCAGGTCGGACAGGGTCCGGAAAGGCAGGGGGACGAGCTCGCCGTTCAGGCGCACGATGGGCGGGGCGCCCGCGCAGAGGTGGAGGTCGCTGGCGCGCTGCTCGACGACGAGGCGGAGGAACGAGTCGATGCGCGCCATGGGCGGGCCCCGCCTCCCCTACGACCGTTCCGCGCGCGCGGGAGGCGCTCCGGGAGCGGAAGCGGTCGATTCGTCCTTCTCGAACTCCTTCTTGCTCGACGCGCGCATGTAGGCCTCTTCCGGCGTGATCACGCCCTCCCGCACCAGGCGCCGCAGCTCGGTGTCCATGGCCTGCATGCCCGATTCCCGCGCGGTGGCCACCACGGCCGGGATCTGGAAGGCCTTTCCCTTGCGGATGAGGTTCGCCACCGCGTCGTTGTTGAGGAGGACCTCCGCCGCCAGCACGCGGCCGGAGCCGTCGCGGCGGGGGATGAGGTGCTGGCAGAGCACCGCCTGGAGGCTATCCGCGACCATGGAGCGGACCTGGTCGCGCGAGTGCGACGGGAAGGCGTTGACGATGCGGTCGATGGTGGTGTCCGCGGACGCGGTGTGGAGGGTGCCGAACACGAGGTGCCCGGTCTCGGCGGCGGTGACGGCGAACTGGATGGTGGGCAGGTCGCGCATCTCGCCCACCACGAGCACGTCGGGGTCCTGCCGCAGCATGGAACGCAGGGCGCTGGCCGTCGAGCGCAGGTGCGTCCCGACCTCACGCTGGTTGACCAGGCCCTTGCGCCGCGGGTACACGAACTCGATCGGGTCCTCGAGGCTGATGATGTGCCGGCTCGTGTCGCGGTTGATCATGTCGACGATCGCGGCCAGGGTCGTGGATTTCCCCGATCCCGTCGGCCCTCCCACCAGGACCAGGCCGTCACGGAAGCCGGCGAAGCTCTCGACCACCGGCGGCAGGCCGAGGGTCTCCAGCGCGGGGACGTGCGAGGGGACGGCGCGGAACACGGCGCCCATCCCGCCGAGCTGCCGGTAGACGTTGGCGCGGAAACGGAGCCCGTGGGACAAGACCTCGTACGAGAAATCGACTTCGCGCCCGGCCCGGAGCTCGGCGGCCTGCACCGAGGAGAGGCGGGGAGCCAGGAGCGTCTCCACGGCGTTCCCGCTCAGCCGCGCCGATTCCAGGGTCGCCATGCGCCCGAGCTTCTTCAGGTACGGCGCCTGCCCGGGGGACAGGATGAGGTCGTCCGCTCCCTTCTCCACGCAGGCGACGAGCAGCGCATCCAGGGAGGAAAGGCCTCCCCGGGCCGTCAGCGGCCGGGCCGCGATCTTCCAGCGGCCCAGCGTGTCCCTCGCCGCCTGCCGCACCGCCGCGTTGGGATCGCTGAGCACGCGCTCGACGAGCGGGGCCTGCGCCACCGCCCGCAGCCCATCCAGGCATTCCACCGCCTTGAGGCGCACGTCGGGGTCTTCGGCGTCGAGCAGGCTGGCCACCTCGGCCGCGGTCTCCGTGGCCCGGAGATCGAGCAGGGCCTGGAGACAGACGAGCTCCGTCCCGGGGACGGATTGCATGATGTTGACGATGTCGGGCACCACGCGCGGGTCACGGAAGGCGCCCAGGGCCTCGACCGCGCGCTCGCGCACCCACCAGTCGTCGTCCATCATGGCCGTGCGGACGAGCAAGGCGATCGCGTCCGGATCGTTGAGGCGGGCCAGCA
>DASTLK010000097.1:0-11005 GCA_035715025.1 Vicinamibacteria bacterium | reverse complement strand
CCCACGGGCGGCGGGGGCCTCTCGACTTGGCCCGCCGGCCGGGACTATGCTGTTTCCCGACATGTCGCAAGGGCTGACGCGCTCCGGGCTGCACAATCTCGGCCTCAAGACCAAGCTCCTGCTGATGATGGTGTCGCTCCTCCTCCTCTCCGTGTCCAGCCTCTTCCTCCTCCACCTCTACAGCGAGCGCAGGCTGATCTCGCAGCTCCGCGACTACACGGAGGACCTCTCCACGGCCATCGAGGTCTTCCAGGAGCAGCCGGCGGCGGTGGAGGGCGGCGACCTCAAGGCGACGCTCGACCAGTTCGCGCAGAAGCTGCGGCAGCTCGGCGTCAAGGACGTGTCGATCGCCGATACCTCGGACGAGGTCCAGGCCTCCACCGATCCGCAGAACGTCGGCAAACGCGTCCTGCGCACCAACAAGAAGAAGGGGCCGAAGGAGTACGTGATCCGCGGCGTCCTCGGCGAGGAGAACCGGGGAGCGGGGGCGAAGACCTCGACCCTGACCGTGCCCATCGTCGTGGGTGAGCAGAGGATCGGGACCCTGCTGATCCAGAGCACGCTCGAGGACTTCTCCGCCCTCTCCCAGGAGGCGTTCCTCAGCCGCCTGCTCGCCACCCTCGCCGTGTTCGCGCTCGGGATCATGCTGGCCCTCTATCTCTCCTGGTCCTTGATCCAGCCCCTTCAGGGCCTGACCGAAGCGGCGCAGAAGGTCGCGGCCGGAGACCTCGGGGTGCAGGTCTCTCCCGCGGGCGGGGGCGAGATCGCCACCCTGGCCCGCAGCTTCAACGAGATGGTCGAGCGCCTGCGCGAGCATCGCGCGCTCGAGGAACGGCTGCACTTCGCCGAGCGCACCAGCGCGCTGGGGCGCCTGGCCTCGGCGGTCGCGCACGAGATCCGGAACCCCCTGAACTTCATCAACCTCTCCATCGACCACGTGCGCGAGCGCCTCCATCCGGAGGAGCCCAAGACGCGAGAGGACTTCGACCGGATCCTCATCAACATGAAGGCGGAGATCAGCCGGCTGAACCGGCTGGTCGGGGATTTCCTCTCCTTCGGCAAGCCCATGCGTCTCCACCCTCGCCTCGTTTCCGTGGAGGAGGTGCTGCGCGAGGTGGCCGCGCTCGTGGACCACAAGGCCAGGGACCAGGGCATCACCCTGGAGGTGGCCGCGGACGAAGGCCTGCCGCGGGTCGTCGCCGACCCGGAGCTCCTGAAGACGTGCTTCCTCAACCTGATGATCAACGCCGTGGACGCGATGCCGGAGGGCGGGGTACTCGGAATCGCGGTGCGGCGGGCCGCCGCCGAGCAGACGGATACGCTGGTGGTGACGGTACGGGACAGTGGGCACGGGATGTCGGTCGAGGACATCCAGTCCGCCTTCGAGCCGTACTTCTCCACCAAGGACACGGGCTTCGGCCTCGGCCTGGCCTTGACCAAGAAGATCGTGTCCGACCACGGAGGCACGATCGTCCTCGAGAGCGCGCCCGGCCACGGCACCACCGCGCGCATCACGTTGCCCCTGGTCGCCGACCGCGCCGCGGCCGCGGACGCGCAGGAGATTCTGGTCTCGTGAGCTCGGCGACGAGGGCGGGGCAAGCAGCGAGCGGCGGATTCACTCCGCCGCGAGCGAGTGGGGGGGTAGCCGAAGGCGCAGGGGGGTGCATCCCCGGTAGGTACCCCCCTGATTTTCTACGACGAGAACTCTACGATCGTGAAAGGTAGAGTTCTCGTCGTCGACGACGAGCGCAGGCAGCGCGACATCCTGCAGATGATCCTGGAGGCGGAAGGCTACGAGACGACCGCCGCCTCCAACGGACGCCAGGCCCTGCAGGCGGCGGTGGCCGAGCCCTTCGACGTCGTCCTCACCGACCTCAAGATGCCCGACATGAACGGCATCGAGCTGCTCTCCGAGCTTCCCAAGCAGCCCGCCGGCCCCTGCGTCATCCTCATGACCGCGCACGGCACCATCGACAGCGCGGTGGACGCGATGCGCAAGGGCGCCTTCGACTACCTCACCAAGCCCCTGGAGAAGGACGAGCTCCTCCTCGTCCTGCGGCGCGCCATGGAGCGCAGCCACCTCGTGCGCGAGAACCGGATGCTGCACGAGCAGCTCCGCGACCGCTTCCGCCTCGACAACATCGTGGGCGCGCACGGCTCGATGCAGGACGTCTTCCGCGTCGTGCACAAGGTGGCGGCCTCGACCTCGACCGTCCTCATCTACGGCGAGAGCGGCACGGGCAAGGAGCTCGTGGCCAAGGCCCTGCATCACGAGAGCGATCGCCGGGGCCGGCCCTTCTACGCCGTCAACGTGGCCGCGCTGCCCGAGAGCATCCTGGAGGCCGAGCTCTTCGGATACGAGAAGGGCGCGTTCACGGGCGCGGAGGGGCGCAAGGTCGGCCTCTTCGAGCAGGCCTCGGGGTCGACACTCTTCCTCGACGAGGTGGGCGACCTCAAGCGCGACCTGCAGGTGAAGCTCCTGCGCGCCTTGCAGGAGCGCGAGATCCTGCGCGTGGGCGGGACCGAGCGCATCAAGATCGACGTCCGCATCGTGGCCGCCACCAATCACGATCTCGAGAAGGCGGTGCGTGAAGGGCGCTTCCGCGAGGACCTGTACTACCGGCTGAACGTCATCCCCATCGCCCTGCCCCCCCTGCGCGAGCGGCGCACGGACATCCCGCTGCTCGTCGAGCACTTCATCGCCAAGTACGCGGGCGCGCGCAAGCGTGCGATCACGGACGAGGCGCTGAAGATCCTCATGGGCTACGACTGGCCCGGGAACGTGCGCGAACTGGAGTCCGTGATCGAACGTGCCCTGCTGCTCGGCGACGACGACCGCATCCTGCCCGCCGACCTGCCCGCCGCCGTGCGCTCGGGCCTGAGCGCGCGGCGCGGGCTCTTCGACCTCGACATCCCCGAATCCGGCATCGACATCGAGGAGCTCGAGCGCGCCCTCATCGTCAAGGCGCTTCAGAAAGCCGGCGGCAACGTGTCGCGGGCAGCCCGGCTCCTGGGCCTCAGCCGGCGCACGCTGCAGTACCGTCTCGAGAAAATGCAGGGTGCACTGGATGGGGCACCCGCTGCACCAAAAGGAGCGGGCGTCCCCTGAACGGGCGCTTCGCCCGCCCCCGCATTCGGCTTTCCCGTCGCGGGCTTAGGGCGCCAGACGACAAGTTCGTCGTGATGGCACCGGCCTTGCTCCTTTCACGTGCCGCACGTGGGCGAATCTGCCCCGTTGCCAAGGAGATTGCGAAACACATGAAGAAGTTTGCCCTGCTGCTGTCCCTCGTTTTCGTGGCCGGCGTGGCCGTTGCCGACGAGGCCAAGAAGCCCGAGGCGCCCAAGGCGCCCGAGAAGGCTGTCGCCGCGAAGACCGAGGCGAAGGCCGATGCCACGAAGGCCGTTGCGGCCAAGGGGAAGACGCACGAAGTGACCGCCGAAGTCGTCTCCGTCGACGCCGAGAAGAACACGATCACCCTCAAGGGCGAGAAGGAGAATCACACGGCTCCGGTGGATGCCAAGGCCGCGGGCGCGCTCAAGACCGTGAAGGCCGGCGACAAGGTCACCGTGACCTGCTGGGACAACGCGAAGGGTGAGCACGAGAAGGTCATCGCCATCGCGCCGGCGAAGGCCGCTGCTCCCGCCAAGCAGTAACAACGCTTCGAGCCGTACGGGGCGCCAGGCCAGATCGGGCCCGGCGCCCCAATTTTTTTGTCGGCCATCGTGTACCCTCATGGCTCCATAGGCCATGCCTCTCCCTCCCCAGGCGAAAGCGTGTGTAACGGCGGCGGCGCTGTGCCTGCTCCTCCTGGCGAACAGTGCCGTCCGGCTCAGCGGTTCCGGTGCGGAACGGCTGTTCCAGAACTGGCGCGCCTTCGACGATTTCGCGATCGCGGCGGGCTACGCCGCGCGCGGGCTGTTCCCCGTGGCGCCCTACCGTGTGCGCGACTACGTGCGGCGTGAGAAGGACCCACGATTCAGCGCCTTCAAGGACAGTCTGCTGGCCGAGATCGCGGAGAAGGACCTTCGTCCGATCCGCTTCTGGAAGACGTTTTCCCCCGACGCGGTGGCTCCCGATGGCCGGTGGCTCGTCGCGTCTCGATTCGACGATACCGGGCGAGCCCTGTTCCTCGGGATGACCTTCAGGGCATTGCGCGGGGCGGCCCCCTTCCTTCTCTTCTGGCTGGGTGTGCTGGCCGCTCTGCCCGTCGTGGCCTGGATCGCGTGGGAGTTTGCGGCCGCCGGACGTGGCCTGACCGGCGTGATCTTCCTGGCCGCCACGTGTTGCTCGGCCTTCGTCCTCGACGTCCTCGCCCTCGGTTATTCCGCCGCCGCCTTTCACCTCGTCGGGCTCCTCGTCCTGGTTGCGCTGGCCACTTACGCCGTCCTGGGCCAGCCGACGGTGCGCGGGCTGCTCTTGCGCGCGGCCGCGTCCGGTGTGGCACTGGGGATCTGCGCGCTGTGTCGGGGCACCGTGCCATTCCTTCTTCCGGGATTCGCCCTGGCCCTGGTGGTCGGGGACAGCCGCGTCAGCGTCGCCACGTCCTCGGCGCTCCGCAGGGGCCACCGCATCGCCCTGTGGGGAGCGGCGATGGGTCTCCTGCTCGTCCCCTACGTCGGCCTCCGCGCCTGGAGCAATCACGTGGTGGATACGACGAGAGACGCCTACGGCCGTGAGCCGCGCACCCAATACCATGACGCGGCGCTGCTCCTCTGGAAGGGCCTCGGAGACTTCGACCGGACGAAGGGGTACGGGTTCCGCGACAAGGCGGGCGAGGAGGCGATCGTCGCGGTCGACCCGGACAAGCAGGCCCATCGCGACAGCGAGGTCCGCCTGCGCGACGTGATCTTGAGCGACGTCCGCGCGGATCCCCTGTGGCTGGCCGAGATCCTCGGAAAGCGCCTCCTGGCCACCGTGAGCCTCTACAAGCTCTGGCCGTGGGCGCCGCGCGACGGGATCTCGTTCTTCCCGGCCACGAGCGCCAACGAAGGCGTGATCGACAACTACTACACGCTGACGAAGCAGGCCGACTGGTTTGCTCTCGGGCGGTGGTCCGGCGAGGCACCCATGCTGGTGCTGCTGGCGCCGGTCGTAGTCCTGCTCGCCGCCGCCGCCGTACCCGCGGCCTGGCCGCGGCTGGCGGCGGCCCGGGCGGACGCGAGGCGATCACTGCTGCTCCTGGCCTGCGTGGCTCTGGCCGTGCTGCCCGTGCCCGTCGTGATCACCACCGCGACGGCCCTGGAGACGGAGTGTTTCGTTCTCGTCCACTTCCTCGCCCTGGCGCTCCTGGCGGAGACCGTGCGCGCCAGAGGCCAGGGATCGGAGTCGGCCGCCCGACATCCGCCTTAGAATGCGGGAGGCATGGAGCAGCAGAAGGGGCTCGATTTCGGAGCGGGCGCGGAGAAGCCCAAGCCGCAGCGCCGCACCTGGACGGTCAGCCAGCTCACCGACCGCCTGCAGGGCGTCCTCGAGACCGAGTTCTTCGACGTGTGGGTCGAGGGCGAGGTCTCGAACGTGACCATGCCCGCCTCCGGCCACTGGTACTTCTCGCTCAAGGACGGAAACGCGCAGGTGCGCGCGGTGGTCTGGAAGACGGCGGCCCGGCTCATCAAGTTCAAGCCCAGGGACGGCATGAAGGTGCTCGTGCGGGGCGCGGTGCGCGTCTATCCGCCGAAGGGCGAGTACCAGATCGCGGTCGAGGTCATCGAGCCCCTGGGCAAGGGATCGCTGCAGCAGGCCTTCGAGGAGCTGAAGGCCAAGCTCGAGAACGAAGGCCTGTTCGCGGCCGCGCGCAAGCGGCCGCTCCCCATGCTGCCGCGCCGCATCGCCGTCCTGACCTCGCCCACCGGCGCCGTCATCCAGGACATCCTGCGCGTGGTCGAGCGGCGCTACGCGAACCTCGAGATCGCGATCTACCCCGCGCGCGTGCAGGGCCCGGAAGCGGTGCCCGACATCGTGCGCGGGATCCGGGCCATCAACCGCGTGCGCGGTTTCGACGTGCTCATCGTGGCCCGCGGCGGCGGCAGCCTGGAGGACCTCTGGCCGTTCAACGAGGAGCTGGTGGCGCGGGCCCTGGCGGAGTCGAAGATCCCGACCATCTCCGCCGTCGGGCACGAGACCGACTTCACGATCGCGGACTTCGTGGCCGACGTGCGCGCGCCCACTCCGTCCGCGGCGGCGGAGATCGTGGTGGGCGTGAAGGACGAGCTCAGCGCGCGCATCGAGGCGCTGCGCCGGCGCGCCGACGGGGCCTTGAACATCCGCCTGGCCCGGGTGCGTGCGCGCGTCAACGCGCTCACGCAGCACCGCGTGTTCGAAGCGGAGCGCGGCCGCATCCGCAACCACGCCCAGCGCGTGGACGATCTCGCGCGGAGGACGCGGACGGGGCTCCTCCGCCGCGTGGAGCGCGCCCGGGAGCGGTATCGCCGCGCGGGCGAGCGGCTGGAGGCGTTCCGATGGGACCGCCAGATCGCGCAGCGGCGGATGCGCGTCGCGGCCCAGGAGGCCCGGCTGGCGGCCTGGGCGCGCCCCTACGTCGCGGCGCGACGGGCCGCCTTCGCCCGCCTGGCCGGCAAGCTGGACTCGCTCTCGCCCCTGGCCGTGCTCGGGCGAGGCTACGCGCTCGTGTTCGACGGCTCCGGCCGCCTCGTGCGTGACGCGGGCGATGTCGCCCTCGGCGATGCGCTCCGCATCCGGGTGCAGGCGGGCGCGCTCGCCGCGCGCGTCACCGGGAAGGAGGGCGCGTGACCGCGGAGGAGACCCCCACCTTCGAGGCGGCCCTCCAGAAGCTGGACGAGATCGTGCAGAAGCTCGAGAAGGGCGACCTTCCGCTCGAGCAGTCGCTCGTCCTCTACGAGGAGGGCGTGCGGCTCTCGCGCCTGTGCCACGCCAAGCTGGAGGAGGCGGAGGGCAAGATCGAGCTGCTCCTCAAGGACGCGCGCGGCGATCTCGTCGTGGACGCCGATGGCCGTCCCAAGAAGGCGCCGTTCACCGGCGGCAACGGGTGAGGCGCTGAGGGCAGACCTCGCCGCGGAGCAGCCACCCAACGACGGTGGTGGCCGCCAGGGGCTGGAGGCGCGGCGGCGGCGGATCGAGGCCGCGCTCGACGCCGCCCTGCCCGCCGAGTCCCACTGGCCTCCCACCATCCATCGCGCCGTCCGCTACAGCCTGTTCGCGGGCGGCAAGCGCATCCGGCCGCTTCTGGTCCTGGCCGCGGGCGAAGCGGTGGGTGGCACCGACGACGCCCTCCTGCCCCTGGCCTGCGCGGTCGAGATGATCCACACCTACAGCCTCATCCACGACGACCTCCCGGCCATGGACAACGACGACCTGCGCCGCGGCAAGCCGACCTCGCACAAGGTCTTCGGCGAGGCCATCGCCATCCTGGCCGGCGATGCCCTCCTCACCCAGGCCTTCCATCTGCTCGTGGACGTCGATCCGCGCGACCTGTCGGACGGGCACGTGTCCCGCCGGCTGCGCGCGGCGGCCATCCTGGGGAAGGCGGCCGGCACGTCGGGCCTCATCGGCGGCCAGGTGGCGGATCTGGAGGCGGAAGGCCGCGACGACGTCGGGCTCGCGGACCTCGAACGGCTTCACCGGGCCAAGACGGGCGCGCTGCTCGGCGCGTGCGTGGTGGGCGGGGGTGTGCTGGGGGGCGCGGGCGAAGACGATCTCGGCCGCCTGGCACGGTTCGGAGAGGCCATCGGCCTCGCCTTCCAGGTGGTGGACGACATCCTCGACGCGACGGAAGGCGCGGCCCAGCTCGGCAAGACCGCGGGCAAGGACGCCGCCGCGGGCAAGGCGACCTACGTGCGGCTCCTGGGCCTCGACGGCGCCCGCCAGACGGCGGCGCGCCTTCTCGGCGACGCTCAGGCCGCCATCGCGCCCCTGGGCGAGCGGGGCGCGGCGCTTCGCGGCCTGGCCCGCCTCATCGTCGATCGACACGCGTGAGGCCTCACTGACGTCGGTTCGGCTCGACGTCTTCCTGGTCGAGCGTGGACTGGCTCCGTCGCGGGAGAAGGCGCAGGCCCTGGTCATGGCCGGGCGCGTACGCGTCGACGGCCAGGCCGCGACCAAGTCCGGCACCGCCGTGCGCGCGGACGCGGCGGTGGACGTGCTTCCGGGCCCCGAGCACGTGGGTCGCGGGGCGATCAAGCTCGAGGGCGCGCTCGACGCGCTTGGCGTCGATCCGCGCGGCCGTATCGCCCTCGACGTCGGCGCCTCGACCGGGGGGTTCACGGAGACCCTCCTGCAGCGGGGCGCCGCGCGCGTCTATGCCGTGGACGTGGGCCGCGGCCAGCTCCACGAGAGCCTCCGCGGGGACGCACGCGTGGTCGTGCTCGAGCGCGTCAACGCCCGCCATCTCTCGCCGCGCGAGGTGCCCGAGGCCTGCGGTATCGCGACCGTCGACGTCTCGTTCATCTCGGTGGCCAGGATCCTGGGTGCGCTGCGCTCGGTGCTGGCCGCGGACGCCGACGCGGTCGTCCTGGTCAAGCCGCAGTTCGAGGTCGGGCGCGGGCAGGTCGGACGCGGTGGTATCGTGAAGGACCCGGAGAAGCACCTGCAGGCCCTGCGCGACGTGGCGAACGCGGCCCAATCGGAGGCGAAGCTCGCCGTGGTCGGGGCGTGCCCGTCGCCGATCGCGGGCATGGAAGGCAACCGCGAGTTCTTCCTCCATCTGCGGACGGCGGGGGCGGGGTCGATGGAGGCGAGGACGCTCGAAGAGCTGCTGGCGAAGACGGTGCGGGGATGAGCACCGTCGGCATCCTGGTGCGGCCGGACCTCGGCCAGGCGGGACCGGCCGTGCGCGACCTGGTGGCCTGGCTGCAGGGGCGCGGCGTCGGGGCCTGCCTCGACCAGCACACGGCCGCACTGGTGGAAGTGGCGGACCGCGTGGCCTGCCGCGTGGCCTCCAGCCGCGAGGTGGCCGCCAGCGCGGACGTGCTCGTGGTGCTGGGGGGGGACGGCACCCTTCTCGCCGCCAGCCATCTCGTCGATCGTCCGGTGCCCGTGCTGGGCGTGAACTTCGGCAGCCTCGGGTTCCTCACCGAGATCACCATGGCCGAGCTGTACCCGACCCTCGAAGGCGTGCTCGGCGGGGACTACCGGTTCGAAGAGCGGCGGATGCTCCACGCCCGTGTGCAGCAACGCGATTCCCCCGATACCACGGGCGACGTCCTCAACGACGTCGTCGTGACCAAGGCGGCGCTGTCCCGCATCATCGAGCTGGACGTGGCCGTCGACGGACTCTTCGTGTCCGCGTTCCGCGCGGACGGACTCATCGTCTCTTCGCCCACGGGCTCGACCGCCTACAACCTCGCCGCGGGCGGCCCGATCCTCCACCCCACGCTCGACGCGGTGGTGCTCACGCCCATCTGCCCGCACATGCTCACCAATCGGCCCCTGGTCGTGAGCGACCGCTCGTCGATCGAGGTGCGCCTGCGCGCGGGGCGCGAGAGCGACGCGCACCTCACCCTCGACGGACAGCGCGGCTTCCCCCTGCGCGGCGGCGACGTCGTGACCGTCACCCGCAGCCCGCGCACCATCCGCCTGGTCAAGGCGCAGCGCGATTACTTCGAAGTGCTGCGCACCAAGCTGAAGTGGGGGGAGTCGGAGACCCGGTAGCGCGGGTATCGGAATTCGCGCCTGACCCAGGGGTGACGCGGATCACCGCCCGCCCGCGCACGGACCCCCCGCTTGGACGCGGGGATTCGCCCGCGTTAGACTCGCGGGCCCGTGCCTGGATCAGGTTGAATCGAGATCAGCTCGTCGCGTACCGAACGGCGGCCTGGAGCAACGCCGAAGAATGCGAGGCCTTCCTCGCCCGCGTCGAGGACGTGGTCCCCGAGGACGTCCTCGCGATGCTCAAGACCCTCACCGACCGGGCCCTGACCGGTGACGCCGTGCTCCACCGGCGCCGCTGCGCGGCCTTCGCGCGCCTGGCCGGGCACGTCCGCGACCACGCCCTGTTCCCGCACTACTTCAACACCCTGAAGTTCCCGGACCACGAGGTGCGGGCCACCATCGGCCCCCTCATGGCCCAGGTGACGGCGGTGGCCGACCACCCCCAGGTGTGCGAGCTGCTCCGCTCGCGCGACGAGGAGCTGCGGTCCCTGGGCGCGGGCATCCTCAAGCAGGTCGGCGGAAAGACCGTGCTCGGCCTGATCTCGTCGATGATGGCGGAGCGCGACTTCCCCGGCCGGCGCGAGGCCATCGATCTCATCGTCCCCCTGGCCGGGCATCACGCGATCCCCGCCCTGTCCGCGGTGCTGGCCGTGGGCAAGCCTCTCGAGAAACGCCAGGCCCTCCGTTATCTCGCGGACCGCCGGTACGTCGCGGCCAGCCTCGTCACCGCCCTCGAGGCCATGACCCAGGCGTTCGCCGATCACAGTGAAGCGGTGGTGATGGACTCCATTGCCGCCTACTCCGCCCTGTGCACGGAGCCCCAGTACTTCGAGACCCTCGCCCGCTTCCTCGACAACGACAGCCCCAACGTGGTGATGGCCGCGATCGCGGGCCTGCAGCGGTTCGACTCCGCGCGCGCGGTGGAGACGCTCGAGCGAAAGCTCCTGGACGGGCCCACGAACGTCCGCCTGGCCGCCCTTGGCGCGATGGAGGCCATCGGCAACGACGCCATCGTGCCCGCCGTCGTCGACGCCCTCGGCCATCGCACCCTCAACGTGCGGACGCGGGCGGCGGAGATCCTGGCCCGCCTCAGCCAGGAGCGCCGCATCGACTTCTCGCGCACCATCGTGTACCTCCTGCGCACCGGAGACGTGAACCTCCGCCGGATGGCCGCCGACCTCGCGCGCTCGGTCACCAGCGGCAAGGAGGACCTGTGGCCGAAGCTCGTCCGCTTCCTGCGCGACGAGGACTGGTGGGTGCGCGAGCGCGTCGTCGACGCCCTGGTCGAGCTGGCCGGGCGCGCCCTCACGCCGCTGCTGTCCGAGCTGGTGGCCGACCCTTCCGACGTCGTGCGGCGCTTCGCGGTGGAGGTGCTGGCCC
>DASTLK010000096.1:0-8220 GCA_035715025.1 Vicinamibacteria bacterium | reverse complement strand
TGGCGGAGCGTGGCGCCGGCTCTTCGGGCCCCTGGCCGCGCGCTGGGACCGCCTCGCTCCCGACCTCCTGGGGCCGGTCCTCCACGTGCCGCGTCATCCCCTGATGCTCGCCGGCTTCGGCCTGCGCGCGGCCTGGCCGGCGGCGATGCTGGCGCGAACGCTGTTCCACACCGAGCGGGCGCGCGGGTTGTTCGCGGGCCTGGCCGCGCACGCGATCCTGCCCCTCGAGCGGCCGCTGACCGCGGCCTTCGGGCTCGTGCTCGGCATGACCGCACACGCGGTGGGCTGGCCCTTGCCGCGCGGCGGGTCGCAGGCGATCGCCGATGCGCTGGCGGCCCTCGTCCGTGCCCAGGGTGGCGAGATCCTGACCGGAGCCCCCGTCTCGGCCCTGGCCGATCTCCCGCCGGCCCGCGTCACGCTATTGGACGTGACTCCCCGCCAACTCGTGGCGATCGCGGGCGAGCGCCTGCCCGGCCGCTATCGCCGCCGCCTGGAGCGCTACCGCTACGGTCCGGGAGTGTTCAAGATCGACGCCGCCCTCGACGGCCCCATCCCGTGGCGAGCGAAGGAATGCGCGCAGGCGGGTACGGTGCATCTCGGCGGCACGCTGGCCGAAGTCGCGGCCGCGGAGGCCGCCGTCTGGCGCGGCGAGCACCCCGATCGTCCCTTCGTGCTCGTCGCCCAGCAGAGCCTCTTCGATCCCACGCGCGCGCCCGCGGGCAAGCACACCCTGTGGGCCTACTGCCACGTGCCGAACGGGTCCACCGTCGACATGACCGATCGCATCCTCGGCCAGGTCGAGCGCTTCGCGCCGGGGGTGCGCGATCGCATCCTCGCCGTGGCCGGCCATGGGCCCGCCGCCCTCGAACGCTACAACGCGAACTACCTCGGCGGCGACATCGCGGGCGGCGCGAACGTCATGGATCAGATGATCGGCCGGCCGGCCTGGCGGCTCGATCCATATGCCACGCCGGCGCGCGGCCTCTATCTCTGCTCGTCGTCCACGCCTCCGGGGGGCGGCGTCCACGGGATGTGCGGGTTCCTGGCCGCCCAGTCGGCGCTGCGTGATCTCTAGACTTTACTCGGTCACCGCGTAGTCGTCGCCGTAGAACTTGCTCGTGGTGCGCGTGTGGAAGTGCAGGGCCTTGATCGGCTCGTAGCGGGCGGGGGTCAGGCCGGGCAGCACCTCGAGCATCTCGTCCTCCCACACGTAGACGGCCATGGGGAACGAGACGCGCGGCCGCGCGCGGAGCGCGGGGTCGCGGGGCTTGGCCACGCGATGGGTCGTGGAGGGGAAGACGTCGTTGCTGATCCGCTGCATGTAATCGCCGGTGTTGAGGACGATCGATCCCCGCGGCGCGCGCAGCCGGACCCACTTCATGTTCCGGCGATTCAGGACCTGCAGCCCTTCGATCTCGGGAGCGGGCAGGAAGGTGAAGAGGTCGACGTCCTCGTGCCCGAGAAGCCGCGCCGCTCCCGATGCCTCGTCGGCCGCGCTCATGGGCGGATAGTGGTTGAGGCGCAGGCCGAAGTTCGTCCTCGTGAGGCGCGCGTCGTAATGATGCGGGTCGCAGCCGAGGTGGGTGAGCAGACTCTGCATGACGGGCAGGATCAAGGCCTCCTGCGCGAGGCACAGCCGGCGGAAGAGCGGCTCGAAGCCGGCCCGCGGCCAGAAGTCTGCTTCGCGATAGCCGGGCGTCTCGCCCAGAGCAAAGGCGCGCCGGCAGAAGACCCAGCCCTCGACGAGGTCCGGGTGGATCTCGCTCGTCTCCTTGATGGGGAAGTAACCCTGGTTGACCGAGCCATGGCGCTGGGCGCGGTAACGCATCCGCTCCTCGAGCGTCGTGGAGCCGTACAGCTCGAGCACCTTCTGCGTGGCCTCGTCCCACAGGGAGACGGGCAGCCCGTGGCCCTCGAGGATGGCGAACCCGATCCCCTCCAGCGCCTCGCCCAGCTCGCGGGCAAACGCCTGCCGGTCGCTCGGATTGCCCTCGAGCCAGCGGCCGAGATCGCAGGTCCGGATCTCGTACTCGTCGTCGAAGGCCTCGTCGGCCGATTCCGCGAGATGGTAGCGCTGCTTCTTGTCGACCTGGTCGTAGCGGAGGAAGTCGCCGCTGGTGGCGTGAATGCCTTCGGCCTTGCGGTCCATGTCGCGCTCGCACGTATGATCGCCCCGATGAGGAAGAGCGGCAAGGGGACGCGATGCCGGTCACGCTGAAGGGGCCGTGCCGCGTGATGGACCTGCGCGAGGGCGAGCCGTCGCGCCACGGCCGGCTGCGCGCCTGGCGCCATGTCGGACGGGAGAGCGGTGCGGCGGCGTTGTCGTTGCGCGTCCTGGAAGCGGAGGCGGGCGGGCCGACTCCGTGCCTTCGCAACGGCCCCTGCGAGGAGGTGCTCTTCGTCCTGCAAGGCCGGGGGATGGCGCACGTGGAGGGCTGGCCTCACGAGATCGGGCCCGACACCGGCCTCTTCGTTCCCCCCGGCGCCCGTCTGACCTTGCTGGCGGCGGGCCCGGAGCCGCTCACCCTGGTCAGCGCGCAGTGTCCCGACCCCGGACCGCAGCTCGGGCTGGAGCCGCCGCTTCTCTCGCCGCCGGGTGACAGTCCGCGCGTGGGCGCGACGGCGCGGCTGTGGGAGCGCGAGGCCCGGCCCAGCGGTGACCGCTGGTATCGCGTCCTCATCGACGCCGCGGTGGGCAGCCGCGAGGTGACGCAGTTCGTGGGCGCCATCCCTCCCGGGCGGTCGCCCGATCACTACCACGAGTACGAAGAGGTCCTCTGCTTCCTGGCCGGAGAGGGACGGCTCTGGGCGGACGACGTGTCCGCGGCCGTCGGCCCGGGACGATGCGCGTTCCTGCCCCGCGGCCAGGTCCACTGTACGGAGAACACGGGCGCGAGCGAGCTGCGCCTGCTCGGCGTCTTCTTTCCGGCGGGGAGTCCGGCCGTCAGCTACGCGCCCGACTAGTGGAAGCTCTCGCCCCGGGCCAGCATGGCCAGGATCGACCGCAAGCGCTTCTCGCGGGTCTCGGGCTTCCTGGCCGTCTGGAGACGGTAGGCGATGGCGTAGACGTTCGCCCTGTTCAGGCCCTCGAAGAAGGACTGCGCCTTCTTGTCCCGCGAGAGCTCCTGCAGGAAGTCCGCCGGGATCGTGGCGGCGCTGGGTGAGTCATAAGCGCGCTGCCACCGGCCGTCCTTCTTGGCCGCCGCGACTTCCCTCAGGCCGGCGGGCTTCATCCTCCCGGCCTCGATCAGGCGCTCCGCGCCGAGCGTGTTGATGCGCGACCAACCGCTGCGCGGGCGACGGGGACCAAACCTCTGCAGCCATGACCGCGTGTCCTTGGGCCGTTTCTGGCTGTCGATCCAGCCGTAGCAGAGCGCCCCTTCGAGCGCCTCGGCGTAGGTCAGGCCGCGCCGGCCCGCGGCCTTCTTCTCGATCTGCAGCCAGACGCCCCGGGATTCGGCGTGATGCTTGGACAGCCAGGCTTCCCACGCGCGGAGCGAGTCGAGGACCAGTATGGGCGCTTCGGGGGTCGCGGCCATGGACCGGCTCAGTCTATGCGACGGTGGCGCCGGCGCGCGACGCCGTACAGGACGAGGCCGAGCACTCCCCACGCCGCCGCCAGCTCGATCGTGGTGAGCCGGTGGGTCGCCGCTCGCTCGCGCAGGGTGGTCGTCCCGAGCACCGCGACGTCCGCGCTCACCTGGATCGCGAGCAGCCCGGCCATCGACGCGATCGATACGATGCCCGCGACGCGCTGGACCCAGAGGGGAATCGCTGCTTCTGCCGTCGCGAACAGCTCGGGGTTCCACCGCGGCAGCAGCAGCAGGGCGACGCTGTGGAGGAGGTAGAGCGCGACCAGCGCGAACACCGCGATGTTGAGCGCGAGCGACACCTGGCCGCTGACGACGAGGGCCATGGCCACGCCCAACGTCAGGGCCAGGCCCAGGACCGGCGTGCCGGTGCGGTCCGAGATCGTCCCGATCCACGCGGGGGCGAGACCGTCGCGGACGAGGACCAGCGCCATGCGCGAGGGCACCAGCATGGTGGCGTTGAGGGACGTGGCCAGGGCCATCACCGCGCCGAGGGTCACGAAAGCGGCGGCCGCGGCGTGGAGGTACTGGGCGCCGACTTCCGCCATCGGCGCCGGGCTCGCCTGGAGCCGCTCGCCGGGCAGCACGCCGAACGCGACCACTGACATCAGCACGTACACGCCGGCGGTGGCGACGAGCCCGCGCAGGAAGATGCCCGGCAGTCGCCGGCGGCTGTCGCGGACCTCGCCCGCGGCCTGGGCCAGGGATTCGAACCCGGCGTAGAGGAAGAACAGCGGGGGCAGCGCGGCCGCGAACCCGCGGACGCCGTGGGTGAAGAACGGCCGGTAATGCGCGGGATGGATGGCAAGGAGACCGGGCGCGACGAGCACGGCCACGGAGACGCCGAGCAGCGCCACCATCGCCACCTGCAGGCGCCCGAACCAGCGCACGCCGGCGGCGTGCACGCAGAAGAAGAGGACGAGCGCGCCCAGCGCCACCGCGGTGCGCACGGAAGCGGCGCGGGCACCGGCGGGGAGAAGCGCCGCGAGGTAGTCCGCGAAGCCGAGGGCGAGGAACGCGAGGGCGCCCAGGTACGAGATGATCTTGAGCCAGGCCCCCACGAAGGCGACGCCGCGGCCTCCCAGCGTGCGCGAGATGTGCGTGTACTCGCCGCCGGGCTCGGTGCCGAGCGGCGTGGACAGGAACACCGAGTACCCGACGGACGTGGCCAGGATCGGCAGCAGCAGCAGCGCCTGGGCCAGGATCACGCTGGGCCCGGTCAGGGCCCACGATTCGCTGGTGACCTTGAAGATGCCGGCTCCGATCAGGATGCCGACGAGCGCCGCGTAGGACTCGAGCGTGCCCAGGTCGCGGCGGAGCCGCGCCGCCGGAGACGACGTGGGTGCGGTCAGTTCAGCAGCGCCCCGATCGCATCCACGACGAGCCGGGTCCCGACCGCGAGCTTGACCACGTCGCCGTCGACGACCACGTACTGGTATCCGGCGGGAACGGGGCCGAGGCGCGTCACCAGCCGCGGCGGCAAGGGCTGGAGCACCACCCCGGCGGGCAGACGCTGGCCGACGACGTAGCGCTTCCGGGCCTGCCCGGGGGGCAGGCAGCCGTTGTGCTTCCTGGCCAGGCCCGGAGGGCAGTTGCCCCGGCCGACGGTCTCGACCCAGTAACCCCGCACTGCGTCGCGGTCGCGGTCGTTGAAGACCACGACCTCACGGTCGCCGCGGCCGCGCTCCACCACGGCCGCCGGCGCGTCCTTGTCGTGACCCTTGCCTTTGGACTTGCCCTTCCCCTTGTCGTTGTCGGCCCAGGCCGCGGCGGCCATCGAGATGGTGAGGACCGCGCAGATCGCGGACATCGTCAGCGTGCCTCGCATGGGCACCTCCCTTGCCGATTATCTCCGCCCCGCGGGGTTGCGGGGGACCGGTCAGGCACGAGCGGGCGGAAGATCCACGGTATAGAGGGCCTTCCCGGTGAGATCGTGGAGCTGGGCCGTCAAGACCTGCGTCTTCGCATCGACGCGTAGCGTCCCGAAGAACTGCAGCCCGGCGGAGGGCGGGCGGTTGGGCTTCATGCCGGCGGGAATGCCCAGGAAGCGCACCTCGGGACCGAAGGTCGGATCGAGCGCGTTCGGGCCGAACGTGCCCGCGTGCAGGGGCCCGGCCACGAATTCCCAGAAGGGATCGAAATCGGCGAAGCGAGCGCGCGCCGGATCGTAATGGTGGGCGGCCGCGTAGTGGACGTCGCCCGTCACCCACACGACGTTGCGTACCCGCTCGCGCTTGAGGAACGAGAGCAGGTCGGCGATCTCCAGCTCTCGTCCGAGAGGCCCGCCGGGGTCGCCGTTGGCGACGGCCTCGAAGTCCGTCGGTCCATCCGTCACCACCAGGCCGAGCGGCATGTCGCTCGCGATCACCTTCCAGGTGGCGCGCGAGGCGCGCAGGGCGCCCTTGAGCCACGTGCGCTGGGCCTCGCCGAGGATGGCGGAGTCGGGGCCGAGGGCAGGCTGCCGGTTCGGCGAGTTGGGGCCGCGATAGGTGCGCATGTCCAGGGCGAAGATCTCGACCCAGGGGCCGTAGGGAATGGACCGATAGACCCGGCGCGCCTCCTGCGGCGTGGCGCGGATGGGGAAGTGCTCGTAGAACGCCTGCTTGGCCCGCGCGGCCAGCACGGCGACGCGCTTTTCCAGGTGGCGGTCCTTCTCCGGAAGGATCTCCGTCGGGTACCAATTGTCCAGGACCTCGTGATCGTCCCAGAGGGCGACCACGGGGACCTCGGCGTTGAACCGCCGCAGGTTCTCGTCGGTCAGGTTGTAGAGGTGATTGCCGCGGAACTCGTCCAGGCTCTCGGCCACCTTCGACTTCGCGGGCGTGACGACGTTCCGCCAGATCGTGCCGTCGTCCAGCGTGACCTCGGGGAGGAGCGGCTGGTCCGCGTAGATGGTGTCGCCGACGTGGATGAAGACGTCGGGCGCGCTTCGCCGCATCGTCTCGTACAGCCGCAGCCCTCCCCATTCGAGGTTGATGCCCCAACCCTGGCCCACGGTGTCCGCGGACCAGGCCAGGGTGACGTCGGCGGGGACGGCGGCGTCCGGCGTCCGGAAGGTGCCGGTGACGGGAACGCTCGCGACCTTGGCATCGGCGAGGTCCTGGAAGAGCACGCGATACGCGATGCGCTGTCCGGTAGGCAGGCCGATGAGGTCCACCCGCGCCGTCAGGCCCGTGGCCTCGGACGCGGCGGGCCCCACGATGCGCCGGACGTTGCGGAAGGCGTCCGTGGTGTCCCACTCCACGACGATGCGGGCCGGCCGGTCGGCGCGGCTCCAGATCATGGCGCGCCCGGGGACGACGTCCCCGACGGCCGCGCCGTGCAGGGCCGTCGGACGCGCGGCATCGGCCCGGACGATGGCGGGCGCGCGATTGGCCACCGCACGCAGGCCACCGTAGACGGCAGGGACGGCCAGGGCGCGTCGCAGGAAATCGCGTCGTTGCATCGGACGGCTCAACGGGACGGGCCGGGAAGGTCGCGCAAGGCCGGAATGCCCGCGGCACTCGTGGCCTGCGTGGCCGCGCGCACGATCGCGTCGGCCATGACCTCCGCGGCCAGGGCTCCGATGATGCCCATCCGGCCGTCCTCGACTTCGCCCGCGGAGGTGCCGGTCGCGATGGCGAAGATCGTGTCGCCGTCGCCGGGGGTGTGGACGGGCGAGATCGCGCGCGCGTAGCCGTCGTGGGCCATCTGCGCGACCTTGAGGGCCTGCACCTTGGTCAGCGCCGCGTTGGTGGCGACCACGCCGATGGTGGTGTTCTCGACCGGCCGCGCGGCCAGGGGCCGGCCCACCGCCCCCGAGCGCAGGATCACGCGCGCGTCGGCGAAGCCCTTGCCGTCGGCCGTCCGCACGCCGGCCACCACGCGTCCGGTGGCCGGATCGATGATGTCTCCGGCGGCGTTGACCGCCACCAGGGCGGCCACCACCAGCCCGTCGGCGAGGGTGATGGACGCGGTGCCGATGCCGGATTTCGTCATGCGCGTGGGGCCGGCCAGCTTTCCGACCGTGGCCCCGGCGCCGGCGCCGATCGAGCCCTCGGCCACGGGACCGTCCGTCGCGGCCAGGGCGGCGGCGTATCCGCATTCGGCGGTGGGGCGGACCTTGGGTTTCCCACCCACGCCGAGGTCGAACAGGATCGCCGCGGGCACGATGGGCACCTTGGCGATGCCGACGTCGTAGCCGAAGTCACGCTCCTCGAGATAGCGCACGACACCGCTGGCCGCGTCGAGGCCGAAGGCGCTGCCGCCGGAGAGGACGATCGCGTTCACCTTCTGCACGTGGTTGACGGGGTTGAGCAGGTCGGTCTCGCGCGTACCCGGAGCGCCCCCGCGCACGTCGACGCTGGCGACCGCGCCCGTCTCGGTCAGGATCACCGTGCAGCCGGTCGGCCGCTCGGTGAGCGTGAAGTGGCCCACCTTGATGCCGGGAACGGCGGTCAGGGTGGCGTTTCGCGAAACGGACGGAGACGGAGGCGCCGCCGCCGCGACCGCGGTCAGCGCGCCGGCCGTGATCACGACGGCGGCGAACAAGCGATTCATGAGTACCTCAGTCGGGTGTAGCTCACGCCGAGCGGAACGAGGACCTGGATGGGGTTGCGCAGGCGCGGGAGGACGCGCGCTCGAGTCGGTG
>DASTLK010000095.1:0-5345 GCA_035715025.1 Vicinamibacteria bacterium | reverse complement strand
GCAGCCGTGATCGGTGCGCGCGCGCCCGGTGATGCGCGCCCCCTGCGCCGCGCGATGGCGGAGCTGGCCCTCGTCTCCGGCCTGGAGATCCTGGCCGGCGAGCCGGTGATCGCACTCATGACGCTCGGCCTGGCCGGCCTGCGCGCGCTGATGGCCCCTGCCGGCCGGGGACGCGCCCTCCTGGCCGCCGGCCTCGCCCTGACGCTGGGCGCGGCGATCGCCGCGCCGCAGATCGCGAGCACGGTCCAGGTGTACGCGACGTCGACGCGGAGCCTCGCGCCCTTCCCGTATCTGCTCGCGTCCAACACGTCCCTCACTCCGGCGCGCCTGCTCGAGCAGGTCGCGCCCTTTCCGTTCGGCCGGCCCGACCTCACGGGCGAGGCCGGCTTCACCGGGCACGCGCACTACGACAACCACGCGCCCTATCTCTGGACGCTGCACGTGGGCTGGGTCGTGCTCGCGCTCCTGCTGCTCGGCGCAAGCCCCCGCGATCGCGGTGAGCGCTGGTGGTGGGCCCTGCTGATCATCGCCGTCCTTCTTTCGTTCGGCCGCTTCCTGCCCGGGGCCAAGGCGCTCCATCCGCTCGTCTCTCTCGGCGGCCGCATGCGGTTCCCGGTCAAGTGGTGGTACGTGGTCGCGCTCGTCCTGGTGCCGCTGGTCGCGCGCGCGGCCACGCGGCGGGAGGAAGCCGTCGCGCCGTCCCGCGCCGCTCGATGGCGCACCGGCCTGATCGCGATGGCCGGCGCCGCCCTGCTCGCGGTCGTGGTGCGTCCTTCGGGAATCGCGGCCCTCGCGGCGGTGGTGTCGGTGGCGGGGGTCCTCCTGCTGATCGCGCGCCCGCCGCGCGCGGAGGGTCTCGCCTGGCTGGTCGCGATCACTCTCGCGCTCTCGGACGTGCCGCTCTGGCGTACGCTGGTGGACGTCCCCCCTGACGCCCCGCCGCGCTTCGCCGGTGGCCGCCTCTACGAACGCGCGGCCGCGGAGCCCCATCCGCTGCCGAATGCGCCCGATTGGCCGCCGGCCGAGGCGGAGACGCGGGCGATCTTCCGGCGCGCGCCCCGCGAGCTCTGGGCCCTGACGGGCGCCCTGGGCGGGATGCCGTACGCGTTCGACGGCGATCCGGACGGCATCTATTTCGAGGGCGATCGCGTGGTGGGAAAGTCGATCGACGCGCTGCCGTGGGCGGAGCGTGCCCCGGCGCTGCGCGCGGCCGGCGTCGGCTACGTGATCGCGCCGAACACGCTGCCGCCACCATTCACGCCGATGGCAGTGCTCGGGCCCGCGAGCGGCGTCACCCTCCATCGCCTCGAGGGGGCGGCGCCATCGGTGCGCGTGGCCACGCGGCTGTTCACGGCCGTCTCGTTCGAGGACGTCGTGCCCCGCCTGCTCCGGCCGGATTTCGATCCGCGAACGGACGCGGTGGTGATGGCGTCGGCGCCCACTCACGGTGTCCCGCTTCCCGCGTCGTCCGAAGTCATCGAGGAGACGCCGACGCGGCTGCGCGTGCGGATCGTCGCTCCCGCGGATGCGCTCGTGGTCTGGTCGCGGACCTATTTCAGGGCCTGGCGCGCCCGCGTCGACGGTCAGGCGACGGACGTTCAGGTCGCGGATGGGCATCTCGTCGGCGTTCCCGTTCCGGGGGGTGCCCATGAGGTCGAGATCCGATGGTCGTCGTCGCCCCTGATCGCGGGATCGCTCGTGTCGCTGGGCGCGCTCGCCCTGGTCGTCCTAATGCGCCGACGGTGATGGAGACGCAGACGGAGACGGACGTTCGAACGGCGCGGGCAACGCGCGCACGCGCTCGGGAGGGACGTAGTAGAGAAGATGCGAGTAGGCCACCTGCCGCACGGGGAGGAATCCCTCCCGCAGCCAGCGATACCGCTCCGGTTCGAAGATGCCGACGAGGCCGTTGGCGCCGACCAGGATCCAGCCCGGGACCGGCGTGTCCCCCGGCTCGATCGTGATGTGCATCTCAGGGTGGCGGTGCTGGAACCGTTCGATGTCGTAGCCGTGGTCTTCCCAGTCCAGGTTCGAGTCGGCCAGGTAGCGGTACGCGTTCACGCGCCGGCCGATGAGCTCGTTGAAGTAGGGAACGAAGTGCGGGTGGTACGAGAGCGTGGAGACGGCCTGCCACAGGAGAAGGAGCGGCGCGAGCCAGCGACGGTAACCCCTGAGGTCGGCGGCGCCGCGAGCCGCGGCCAGGATCAGGAACGGGATCGCGGGCAGCACGTAACGGATTCCGAGTTGCGGCTGCACGCACAGGCTGAAGAAGCCGATCACGACCGCGAAAGGGATCGCGAGCAGCGTGCCCAGGCCGGTCGGACCGGGTGAGCGCGCGCCCAGCGCGATCAGCACGAAGACGGCGAGCGGCGTCTTGAGCAGCACCATCAAGGGGAAGGCGTACCAGCGGCCGTCCCGATTGAGGTCGCCGAGCACGTAGTTGTATCCGCGGGCGACGTCGGGCGTCGCCTGCAGCCAGCTCGAATAGTCCAGGCCTTGCACGAACACGCGCGGCAGCGGGATCGGGATCGGCCACGTCGCGTGGGCCCGGAACGCCTCGCTCTCCCACTGATAGTCCGCGGCCGAGCGAAAGCTGCCCCGGAAGAGGTACGCGGCGTTGATGGCGGCGATCACGACGATCGCAAATGCGGCTGCCCACGCGAGGCCGCGTGTGACGTGCTTCGCGGACGTTGCCGTGTGCTCGCGCCGCCAGGTGCGGACGAGATCGACGGCCACCAGCAGCGCCAGGATGGGCACGAGCAGCAGGCCCGTGAACTTGGACAGGATCGCCCCGGCGGTCGCGAGCGCGCAGGCGAGGAGGGTCAGGGCACGGGGTCGCTCCCGCCATCGCCAATACGCGTACACGGCGGCGGTCATGAAGAACGCGACGGCGACGTCGCTCGTGACCTGCTTGCCGTGCGCGAGCAGGGTGGGATCGAAGACGGCCAGCCATAACGCGGCCAGCCCGCCGACGGGACCGAAGAGCTGTCGCGCCCAGATGGAGAGCAGCAGGGCGAGCGCGAGCGCGAACACCATGCTGCCCGCGCGCACGGCCAGGCGGGTCGTCTCGCTCGCGTCGAGGGTCTCCTTGCTGCAGCCGCCGGCCAGGCAGCCGAGGGCGTTGAACACGAGGACCGGCATGCGCTGTCCCAGGGGCGGCACTCCCGGGCCCTTGGTCAGGAAGCGGAAGCCGTAGGAGACGTTGTCGTACTCGTCGTAGACCAGGCGCTTGTGCAGGCTGCTCGAGACGAGCAGGGCCGCCATGACGGCCAGCAGCAGGATCGTCGCCGTCCACCGGACCCGCGGCCGCGCGGAGATGGAAGCGAGGTCTCTCACCTAGCGCGCGATCGTAGCAGACCGTCCTCGTCCGGCCCGCGGTTGTCCGCACGGGCCCGGCTCTGCTACGATCGGGTTTCGCGTCGCGCCCCGCGCGGCGTCCTTCCCCGGCCGGCGTAGCTCAGCGGTAGAGCAGCTGATTCGTAATCAGCAGGTCCTCGGTTCAAGTCCGAGCGCCGGCTCCATCTGATCAACGACTTGGCCGAAAGCCTGTTTGTGGTGAGGCCGGTCGGGTAACACCGGGGTAACAGCGGGCCTCAGGCGGCTTGCCGACGACGTCAACGACCTCCGGCTTCGTGCGTCCATAACGATCGACATCGGCTCGGTCACCGAGGCCAGCCACGGGGCACACACATCCTGGATCTGCGGTGACGCGTCTTGGAGTGAGCCACTGTTTCTTGATCGGTCGTCCCGACCCGAGCAGATCGAGCTCCGTGAAGAAGCTCACCGGTGGCAACACCGATGGTGCTGGAACGATCAGTAGCCAGGGATCACTTCGAAGTTTGCCCACTGGATGGCGTACCTGTCCTTCCCGCGGCGCAGCCGGTCCTCCACTATCACGGCGAGCGTGTAAGCGCCTGGCTCCATCTCGCGGCCGAGGCGGAGCGTGCCCCCCATCGACACGGCCCCGTCCGGCGACAAGGCCATGGTACCGGCCGAACCAGGCAAGCTCTGGAGGCGCACTCCGTCACGATAGAAGTGCATCTCGACCTTGAGGCTCGCCTGCCTCGTGGCATCCACGCGCGCGTTGTAGAGGGCGAACGCATAGGCGACGGACGACCCGCTGTGGAACCGCCGCACCGCCGCGGTGCTGTCGGGATCGAGCGCACTTTCGGGCGCTGCAACTGCGGCGGCCTCGGCCGCTGAAGGCGGAGCCGCGCCGACCCCGACGCCGCTCATGACGATGCTCGAGAGGGCCGGACGGCCATTCTTCAGGTCGGGAAGCTCCACGAACTGGGCCGCAGAGCCCATCCGGCCCGATGCCACATCGCCCACGGCGGCACGCACCTGATAGGGTCCGGGTGTCGCCGGCAGATCCAGGGTCAGGACGAGCCCCGCACGCACGGCGGCCTCTACCACTTCGGGCCGAAACCGCAGGGTGTAAGTCCCACCGCCCTGCTCTCCTTTCGCGCCGCTTGCCCCAAAGGTGACGGCACGCGCCTCGAGCTCGACCTTGCGAGAGCCGTCTTCCTCCTCCTGGAAAGTCATGCTCCGCGCGTCCATGTGCATCAGGCAGCGGACGAGCAGACCGCGCTTCGGATCGTGGTTCCAGAGTGCCGTGAGCCGCAACGGCAGGTCGGCCGCCACGAACGGTGAAAGCAGGGCGTCGCCTAGGTTGGCGACTGGAGGCTTGCCATCGGCGGGTTCCGCTCGCGCGTAGAACGCGCGTCGCGAACGCACCTGGAGGCCCCCGCGTTTGACCTCGACCCTGAGCCGGTGGAAGCGGGGTCTGTTGTCGCGCCCGAGGAACTGTGCGGCGTCGGGCTGATACCCGATGAGGTAGTAGCCCTGCCGGTCCTCCACCACGCGCTGCACCGCTCCCGCGAGATCGTTCGTGTCGGCGATGGCAAGGCCACCCGTATCCTGCGCGAGCGTGCTGAGGCCCCGACGCAGCTCGCCGCGCAGAGCCTGAGAGGAAGAAGGGTCTACGGGCTGCCGGAGGAGGTCTGCGGCCTGCGGCAAGCCGGTCTGGAGGCCGCCCGGATCGAGGGTGTAGATGACGACCCCTGCGCGGTTCGCCGCATCCGTCAATTGGCGCAGCCGGTCCGGGACCCGGCTGGTGTCGCGGCCTGCGAAAACAAAGCCTTCAGAAAGAAGCAGGATGGACTTGCGGCCGGGTAGGCGCGCGAGCCCGTCCACGACCCGCTCGAGAGCGGTCAGCGTACTCAAGGCCAGCCGCACCTGCCGTTCACGCATCATCTCCGCGACGACGCTAATGATGGTGTCGAGCTCTTCTGCTCCCTCGCGAGCCGCGGGCAGGGGGCCGTCTCGCGAGACACCGGAGGGGG
>DASTLK010000094.1:0-2142 GCA_035715025.1 Vicinamibacteria bacterium | reverse complement strand
GACTCTATAGGATGCGGCGCGGCAGCAGCGGGTCCAGATGCATGAGCAGGTCGTAGACGGACCCGCCGAAGCCGGCGGCCAGGTCCTCCGGGCGTGAGCCGTCTTCCCAGTCGAAGAGGGTGGCCACGTCGCCGATGCGCGCCCGCGGCTCCGGGCCCAGCTCCACGATGCAGTGGCTCGCGGAGACGGTGGCCACGATGGGGAAGAGCTGGCCACCAATCCTGACTCGGCCGCCCTTGGCCGCCAGGCGCGGCAAACCGTCCGCGTGGCCCACGGGGAGCGTGGCCACCCAGACGTCCTCTTTGGCAAGGTAGGCCCGGTTGTATCCGGCGCTGTCGCCCGCGCGCAGCTGCTTCACGTACGCGACGCGCGCGCGCAGGGCGACGGCCGGGCGCAGGTCCATCAGGCCCAGGCCGCGGAAGGGAGGCTCGGAGTAGACGCCGTAGATCGCCATCCCCGGCCGCACCATGTCGAGGAACGCCTCTTCGTTCTGGAAGAGGGCGAAGCTCGACGCGGCGTGGAGCTGGCCGAGAGAGAGGCCCTCGGCCTTGA
Source organism: Vicinamibacteria bacterium (assembly GCA_035715025.1). GTDB lineage: Bacteria > Acidobacteriota > Vicinamibacteria > Fen-336 > Fen-336 > AA29. Next base: position 1,590 of record DASTLK010000094.1, on the reverse strand, counting down.
GCCCGTCGCACAGGGCCTGGAACCGGCGCAGCTGCTCGCGGTCGAACTCCGGGTCCTCGGTGAAGGTCATCATGGTGCCCGCGATCGTGAGGCCGCGCCGCGACGCGAGGTCGCGGAGGAGAACGGCCGCCTCGCGATAGGGCACGCCGACGCGGCCGATCCCGGTGTCGACGCAGACGTGAATGGGAACCGGCCGTCCGCGGCGGGCGGCGATCCGCTCGAGGGCGGCGCCCACGGGCGTGTAGACCATCGGCTGGATGTCCAGCGCCACCGCGTCCGCGAGGTCGCTCTCGCCGAGCGGCCCCATGCAGAGGACGGGCTTGCGCACGCCCGCGTCGCGCAGCGTCGCCGCCTCGTGCAGCTTGACCACGGCGAAGCCGGCGATGGCCGGTTCTCCCTCGATCGCCTGCGCGGCCGCGGCCACGCCGAGGCCGTAGCCGTTGTTCTTGATGACGGCCAGGACCTTCCGCCCGCCCACCCGGCGGTGGATCTGCGCGACGTTGTGCCGCAGATGGTCCGGGCGGACCTCGACCCAGGGGTCGAAGGAGGAGCGCTCGACCGCGCGCGCCCGGGGTGAGAACCCCAGCGCAGGGGCGGCCGCCCACAGCTTCAGGAAGGAGCGACGCGATCCAGTCATGCGATCAGAGTGTACGATCCGCCCCGGTGAGAGTCACCGCCGTCGGCGATTGCGGCGTCGACCGCTATCTCAGCCTCGGCCGCGATCGGCCGGGCGGGATCACGCTGAACTTCGCGGCCAACGCCCGGAGGCTCTTCCCGGCGGCCGACGCGGTGGGAGTCGTCACCGCCCTGGGCACCGATGCCGAAGCGAGCCTCGTCCGCCGCGCCATCGCGGAGCTCGGACTCGAGGCCTGCCTCGCGGAGCGGGAAGGCGCGACCTCCATCCAGTACATCGACCGCCACCCCTCCGGCGAGAAGATCTTCGTGCGCTACGAGCAGGGAGTCCTGGGCCGCTATCGGCTGGGCGTGCGCGAGCGGGAGGTCATCGCGCGCAGCGATGTGCTCATGGCCGTCGTCTACGCCCAGATCGAGGGCTTCTTCGACTCGGTGATGGAGTCGCCCTCGCCAGGCCTCCGGGCCGTGGACTTCGGCGACCTCTCCGGCGTCACGGACGGGGTGGACATCGTCGAGCGTTACCGCGAAGGCTTCCACCTCGGGTTCTTCGGGCTGAGCGCGGGCGACGAGACCCTCGTCGACGCGCTGGAGACGCGGGCGCGCCGCCAGCGGCAGCTCTTCGTCGTCACGCTGGGCAGCGCAGGAAGCCTCGCCCTGGGCGGTGAGCGGCGCCTCTCCTGTCCCGCGGTCGAGGTCGCGCAGGTCGTGGACACGACGGGGGCGGGCGACACCTTCGCCGCCGGCTTCCTGCGCGAGTACTGCGCGTCGCGGGATGCAGTCCGGAGCCTGGCGCGGGGTGCCGAGGAAGCCGCCGCCTCCGTGCAGCGGGTGGGTGCCTTTCCCTGGGACGACTGATCTCAGCGGACGAGCAGCGGACACGTCATGCAGTGGGCGCCCCCCCGGCCCACGAACAGCTCGTCCGCGGGAAACGTGGACAGCTCGAACCCGTGGCGGGCC
>DASTLK010000093.1:0-5007 GCA_035715025.1 Vicinamibacteria bacterium | reverse complement strand
CTGAAGCCGGACGTCACGGCGCGGCAAGCCGATGCCGCCCTGAGCACGATCGCGGCCGGGCTCGAGAAGAGCCATCCGCAGGACAACGACTCCCGCAGCGCCACCCTCACTCCCCTGACCGGCCTCAACCCGGAGTTCCGCCACGACGTCTCCCTGGCCGGCGCCGTGCTCATGGGCGTGGTGGCGCTCGTGCTCCTCATCGCGTGCGCCAACGTGGCGAACCTGCTCCTGGCCCGCGCCGCGAGCCGGCGCCGCGAGATCGCCATCCGCATCTCCCTGGGGGCGAGCCGGGCACGGCTGATCCGCCAGCTCCTCACCGAGAGCGCGCTGCTCGGCCTCCTGGCCGGCCTGGCCGGGCTCCTGATCGCCCACGTCAGCCAGAACGTCCTCTGGTCGCTGCGGCCGCCCTTCCTGCAAGCGGACGACCTCGACCTCGGCCTGAGCCGGACCGTGCTCGCCTTCACCATGCTCGTGTCCCTCCTCACGGGCCTCCTCTTCGGCCTCGTCCCCGCGCTGCAACTCTCACGACCGCAGCTCGTCGACCACCTGAAGGACCGGACCAACCGGCCCAGCGGCTACGGCCATCTGTTCGCCCTGCGGAACGTCCTGGTGATGGCCCAGGTCGCGCTCTCCCTCGTCACCCTGGTCGGCGCGGGACTTTTCCTGCGCAGCCTCCAGAACGCGCAGGGCACCGATCCCGGCTTCGACACCACGCACCTCATGCTCCTGTCCTTCGACACGGGCGCCGAGGGTTACTCCGGCGAATCGTCGGTGGCCTTCGAGCGCTCGGTCCTGGATCGCGTCCAGGCGCTGCCGATGGTCAAAGGCGCCGTCCTCGCCTCGACGGGACTCTTCAACGGAGGGCTCTCCCGCACCGTCTTTCCCGAAGGCGTCGATCCGAACGATCGCCGCAACGGACGCCTGACTCCCCTCAACCAGGTGGGTCCGGGCTACTTCGAGACGGTGGGCATTCCCATCGTGCGGGGACGTGCCCTCACGGACGCGGACCGCGCGGAAACGCCCATGGCGGCGGTGGTGAACGAGACGATGGCGCGCCGCCTCTGGCCCGACCAGGAGGCGCTGGGCAAACGCTTCCGCTGCTTCGGCCAGGACTGGATCATCGAGGTGGTGGGAGTGGCCCGCGACGCGAAGTACGTGACCATCGGCGAGGATCCGCAGTCCTTCTTCTACCTGCCCCTGTCCCAGCACCCCGCGGCCGCCGTCACCTTGCACGTCCGCACCGCCGGCGATCCCGCGGCCGCGGTGGGCACGGTGCGCGCGCAGGTCCAGTCGCTCGACGCGCGCATGCCCATCACCAACGTGCAGACCATCCGGGAGCTCTTCGATCAGGTGCTCTGGGCCCCCCGCATGTCGGCGAGCCTGCTCGGCGCCTTCGCGGCCCTGGCCCTTCTGCTGGCCGCCATCGGCGTGCACGGCGTCGTGTCGTATTCGGTGGCGGAGCGGACCCAGGAGTTCGGCATCCGGATGGCGATGGGAGCGCGCCCGGTCGACATGGTGAAGATGGTGGTGCGACAGACGATGCTCACCGCGGCCATCGGGGCCGGCATCGCCCTCTTCGTCGCCTACGCCGTCACCCGGGGCCTGGGCAACCTCCTCATCGGGGTGCCGGCGGGCGATCCCGTGACCTTCGCCGGCACGCTCGCGGTGATCCTCGGCGCCGCGCTGGCGGCCAGCGCCTGGCCCGCCTGGCGCGCCTCGCGCATCGATCCGCTGGTCGCTCTCAGGTACGACTAGGGTCTCGATCCAGCCTGGACGCGCCGGCGGACCGGCGCGCCCAGGACTGGAGACCGAGCGGCGTCGCGACGCCTACTGCCCGGTGACCCTGAACTCGACGCTCTCCGTGGGGTAACGGTCGGCCGGAATCCCCTCGCCCGGAACCGTGAAGAGACCGCGCTGCGTCGTATGGGCGCTGCCCGGCGTGCCGTCGGGCACTCCGAAGGCCGCACGCAGCGTGCCGTCGGCATTGACCACGAACAGCAGCTTCTCGAGGACCTGACCGGGCTGGGGATTGAAGCTCAGTTGGATGAGGTTCGGCATGGCCGCGCCGGGCGCCGTGTTGATGAAGTCGACGGTCATGACGGAGTCACCGAGCGCGGCGTCGGCTCCGAGCAGGACTTGCCCGACGGTGTGTCCGAAGACCCCGATCGAGCTGAGTTTGAAGCCCCCGGTGGTGAAGGCGTTGCGCGTGTGAAGGACGACGTGAACCCGGGCGCGCCCGTCCGGCAGCGCGCGCTCGGTGATCGTCCCGTCCGTGGTCGTGCCCAGGCCGAGTTGGAATTGCGAGTTCGTGCGCCCGGCGTAGTCCAGGAAGACCGAGTTCCCGGTCTCGGGGTCGAACCAGAAGAGCTGGCTCGTCTGCGCGGCGACGAATTGCTGGATGGGCCGTTGCGTCGCGGCGAAGGACCTTGCCGCGGAGAAGGCCACCAGCACCGTGGCGAAGCAGAGCGCGAGCGTGCGCCTGCGCGAGGGTCTTGACATTGAAATCTCCTGATCCCGGGTGAGATCGAAGGGCGCCCACGTTGGGGCATGAGGCGCGAGCCGGCAGACGGGCCGCCATCCTGCGCGTGCTCGTCTGCGCTCGAAGTGGAGAGAGGCGCGAAGGATCCGCCAGGAGAGGCGGCCTGTCAACGGCGGTAGGATTGTGGGCCCGTGCGTTACTGGATCGTCTATGCGATCGTCGTGTTGGCCGAGCAACTCGACTGGCTCTTCGCCCGGCTGGCGCGCGTCCTCTCCGTGGTCGTGGTTCTCGTCCTGAGCCTCGTGGCCGGGACGCTCGTGCCGCCGTACGTCACGTTCTGGCGGCTGCACGACGAGGTGAGTGTGCTCGCGCGTCGCCACGCCGCGCGCACGGACCAGGAGGGCGATACGCCGGAGCTGCGAGTCGCGCTCCAGGAGGTGGTGAGGAAGCGCAAGCTCGAACCCTACCTGAGCGGGCGCGACTTCGAGATCGAAGCCACCGCCGTCGTGCTGCGCATCCGGTGCCGCTACAGCGTGGACGTGGAGCTGCTGCCCGGGCACAGGCACACGCTGCGTTTCCGGCTTGAGGTCGAGGAGCCGATCCTCCCCAAGCCGGCGTTCCTATGATCAGCCGTCCTTTTCCTGGCTGATCTGGTACTGCTCGAGCTTCTTGTAGAGGTTCGAGCGTGGAGTCCCGATGGCGGCCGCAGTGGCCGAGATGTTCCACCGGTTCTCGCGCAGCTTCTGCACGAGGAACGAGCGCTCCGCGCCCGCCTTGAAGTCCTGCAGGGACGCCGCCGGCTCCGGCGCGGAGGTCGCGCCTTCGGGCGCGCGGCGCAGGACCTCGGCCAGGTGCTCGGGCCCGATCTCGTCGCCCTCCGCCATGATGAGCAGCCGCTCGATGGTGTTGCGCAGCTCGCGCACGTTGCCGCGCCAGGAATGCCGCTTGAGCGTCTCCATGGCCGCGGGATTGAAGGTCTTCGCGTGGAAGTTGCTCTCGGCGGAGAACTGCTTCACGAAGTGGCGGACGAGGGGCGCGATGTCCTCGGGCCGGTCGCGCAGGGGCGGGACGTTGATGGGGATGACGTTGAGCCGGAAGTACAGGTCCTCGCGGAAGTCGCCCTTCTCGATCGCGGTCTCGAGGTCCTTGTTGGTGGCCGCGATCACGCGCACGTCCACGTTCACCGTCTTCTGCGAGCCGATGCGCTCGACCTCGCCCTCCTGCAGCACGCGCAGGACCTTGGCCTGCGTGCGCAGGCTCATGTCGCCGACCTCGTCCAGGAAGATCGTGCCCTTGTGCGCGAGCTCGAACTTGCCGATCTGCTTCTCCGTGGCGCCGGTGAAGGAGCCCTTCTCGTGCCCGAACAGCTCGCTCTCGATCAGCTCCTCGGGGATGGCCGCGCAGTTGACCTGGATGAAGGCCTCGTCCCGACGGTTCGAATTGCGATGGATGGCGCGCGCCACCAGCTCCTTGCCCACGCCGCTCTCGCCCGTGATCATCACGGTCGCGTTGGTGGGCGCGGCGCGGCGCACCGCGTCCCACACCTTCTGCAGGGCCGGGCTCTCCCCCTCCATGCGGTAGCGCTCGTCGAAGCTGAGCTTGAGCCGCCGGTTCTCCTCCGTGAGCTTGCGCTGGCTGAGCGCGTTGCGCGCGACGAGGAGGAGGCGCTCGCGGTCCGGCGGCTTCTCGATGAAGTCGTAGGCGCCGAGCTTGGTGGCTTCGACGGCGGTGGCCACGGTGCCGTGCCCGGAGAGGATGACGACGGGCGGCGAGCCCTCGTCGGACTTGATGGCCTTCAGCACTTCCATGCCGTCCACCTGCGGCATCTTGATGTCGAGGAACACGAGGTCGGGCGCCTCGCGCTCCGCCATCTTGATCGCGGCCTGGCCGTTGGCCGCGAGCAGGCATTCGTACCCTTCGTATTCGAAGATCATGCGCAGCGACGAGCGGATGGCCTCCTCGTCGTCGACCACGAGCACCTTCGGCTTGGGGCTCACGGCCGGGCCTTTCTCGCCACCTTCTTGTCCGCCTTCGCCTTGTCCGCCCTTTCCGCCGGTCGCTTCTCGACCTCGACCTTGGCCAGGAAGGTCGCCTCCGGGCGCGGCCGAAAGACGAGGAGCCAGGCCATCTGTCCGTCCTTGAGGTCGGCCAGCACCTTCCGATAGTCGGCGGGGTGTGGGGTGGCCTTGCGGTTGACCTCGACGATCACGTCGCCGTGCGCCAGCACGTCGACGCCGGGCGAGAGGCCTACGACCTCCTTGACCACCACCCCGCGGCGATCGGCGGGAATGTCCAGCTCCCTCTGCGTCTGCCGGCTCAGCTCGGACGTGATGAGGCCGAAGGCGTCGCCCTCCGCGGACAGGTCCTGCTCCCAGTCCTCGGGGTCGTCGTCCGCATCGTCCTCGTCGGCCACCACGCGCTCCTCCAGCTTGGCCTGGAGCCGGAGCGTGCGGCCATCCCTCACCACGGTCAGTGCGACCATGCTCCCCGGCGCGCGGTTGGAGATCTGGCGCACGAGCGCGTCGCCG
>DASTLK010000092.1:0-12655 GCA_035715025.1 Vicinamibacteria bacterium | reverse complement strand
GAGGGCCAGCGCGCCCGCGGCCGGCACCCATGCCGAAGGCGGAACGGCGCCTTCTTCGGCGTGACGCGGACGACGAAGCGCCCACTCCGCCAGCGCCAGCAGCGCGAGCCCCAGGGAGAGGAACCCGACGAAATGCGGGCCCCGTTGCTGCAGGCGCACCTCCGTCCCCATCGCGCCATAGAAGAGGTTGGTCGGCGAGGTCGAAAGGTAGTGCTCGAGGCCGATGCCCGGTCCCAGCTCGCGCACGTAGCCCTGCTCGCGCGCAGTGCGGAGGTACGGCACGGCGATGGGCGCGAAGAGCAACGCGGCGGCCAGCGTGGCCGCCCCGAGTACCGGGAGGCGCGGGGCCACGACGCGCGGGCGCAGGGCCAGCGCGCCCAGCACGACGAGCGCGATCACGAGCGCGCCATAGAGAAGGTGGTAGTTCGAGCTCAGGCCCTGCAGCAGCATGAAGCCGGCGGTGCTCCAGGCGCGCCGCCGCTGGCCCGTCTCGAGGTAGAGGACCAGCTCGGCCAGGGCGAAGGCCACGAAGCCGTGCGCCACGATGTTGAGCCGCGGCCCCTCGTTCACTTGATAGGTGTGGAACGCGTAGAGGGCGCCCGCGGCCCAGGCCGCCACCGGCGGCAGCCCCAGAACCATGGCCAGCCGTCGCCCGCCCATGGCCGCGAGGAGGCAGACCAGACCCAGGGCCACGTTCGTGGCCAGGACCGGGTCCCCCGTCGCCCACAGCACGGGCGCGACGGCGAGCGAGGGGAGCAGCCGATGGTCGGTGAAGGCCAGCGCGCGCGCGTGCGGGAAGAGGACGTTGGCGTCGAAGAGGTGCGCGGGCGAGCGGAAGAACTGGTGCACGTTCCAGGCCACGATGTAGACGCTCTCCAGCGAGTCGCCGACGTACGCGATGGTGTCGCGCGGCCTCAGCGATTGGGGCAGGAAGCTGAGGAAGGCGAGCACGGCGTAGAGCGCGACGGCGACGACGGTTTCGCGCGCCCGCCTCGGCGTCATGGCCGCGAACACTACGGCCGCGGCGCGCAGGCGTCAACGTCAGCGGTGTCGCGGCCGTCGCGGAGGCTCCGTCGTCATGGCCGCGGTCCGAGGAATGGAGTCGGCCACGTCAGGTGGTCGGATGCAGCGTTGCGGCCAGGCCGGACCGCCGATGAGGCTTACGGCGACTTGAGTGCTCGTTGCCACTTCTCAGAATCACATCGAGTCTCTGAACGCGCTTCAACTGGTTCCGGAACGAGTGCGACACGAATACATTGATAGTTCGCTTCCACTTGGTCCTTGGTTGGCACGTCCCCGTGATATCAACTGCTCATGAGTTGCGGTGTCGGGCCCACAACGGCTACGAGGCCGATCTGTTCTATGGGCCGGGCAAGCGCCGGATGCGCGGGGACGTCGTGGGCAACGGTCGGGCCATCTACGAGTGCGTGAAGCTCCCCGGAACTCGTCCCGGAACCAGTGCTCAGTCGGATGATCGAGCGCGGCCACCTGACCAGCAGGCGCCGGTAGGTACCAGTGGCAGGCCAGCCAATCCCTGACGAAAGCGGACAGGGCACTTGCCCGCCGTCGTCGACATCGGTGGAGCGCGTCACTAGACTACCGCGCGCGATGGCCGCCGATCTCGTTCGGAGCGAATGGGCGGTGCGCGCACCCGGAGGTCCGGCCCTCTTCGGTCAGTCGTGGCGGCCGCGGACGCCGCGCGCGGCCATTCTCATCGTGCACGGCCTGGCCGAGCACTCCGAGCGATACGCGGCCACCGCCGCCGCGCTCGCCGACGCCGGCTTCGCCGTGCATGCCGTCGATTACCGGGGGCACGGCAAGAGCGAAGGCGGACGCGTGCACGTCGACCGTATCGAGGACTACGTCGCGGACGTCCGTGCCGCGCTCGAAGAAGTGCGCCGCCGCCCGCCGTCGCGCCCGTTGTTCATCCTGGGCCATTCGCAAGGAGGGCTCGTGGCGCTGAAGCTCGCCCTCGAGGACCCCGGCCTGCTCGACGGCCTCGTGGTCACGTCCCCGTTCCTGGCCGTCCACCCTTCCTCGCGCCCGTCGGCCTTCGTCCGCGCGCTGGCCGGCGTGATGTTCCGAGTCGCCCCTCGCGTCCCGATGCCCACGCGCATCGACGTACGCCTACTCTCGCGCGATCCGGCCGTAGGCGAGGCCTACGCGGGCGATCCGCTCGTGAGCCACGCCGCCTCCCCGGGATGGCTGCGGGCCATCGGGCGGGCCCAGCGCGAAGTGCGGGCAAGCGCGGCGCGGCTACGCGTGCCCACGCTGCTCATGGCCTCGGGCGACGATCGGCTGGTCGACCCGGAGGCCGCCCGGCAGTTCGCGGGCGCGGCCGCGCCCGGCATCGTCGAGTTCGTGTGGTGGGACGGCTTCTTCCACGAGATGCTCAACGACATCGGCCGCGAGGACGTGCTCGCGAGGATCGTGGACTGGCTGGGGAGAACGATCGACTAGAACACCTTCAGGTTGATGTATTTCCTCGGGTTCTTCTGGATGTCCTCGACCAGGCGGTTCATCCCCAGCGTCGCCTGGTTCATGTTGTTCACGGCCTCGTTGAGCCGCCGGTAGAGCTCGTCGTCCGTCATCAGCTTGCCGAGGCTGCCCTCGCCCTTCGCCGTGCGCGAGCTCATCGTCTCCACGGACTGCGCGGACCGTTGGAGGGACGCCGTCACCGTGTCCATGCGCTCCCCGAGCGTATCGAGGCGCTTGAGGGCGCGGTCCAGCTCGGGCCCGTTCGCGACCTTTTCGAGGCCGCCCGCCGAGCGCTGGAGGCTGCCTTCCAGCGTGGCCAGCGTCTTGCGCTGCTCCCCCACCGCCGTCGAGACGTCCAGGATGAGCTTCCGCATGTCGCGGCTGGCCACCTGCGCGTTCTCCGCCGTGGCCGAGAAGTTCCGGACCGTGGCGTCGGTCATGAGCTTCTCGACCTGGCCCATCACCTTCTCGACCTGGCCGGCCACGCGGTTGGCGGCGTCGAACAGGCCGGGCACCGTGCGCCCGTCGAGATGGTCGCCGTTGCGGAGGTACTCCGTGGAGTCGCCGGGGACGATGTCCGCGACCGTGCCCCCGAGCAGGCCTCCGGACTTGAGCTCCACGTGGGAGTCCTTGGGCACGTTGTACTCGCCTTCCAGCTCCAGCCGGATCTCCACGTTGTCCTTCGCGATCTTGAACCGCTGCACACGCCCGATGTTGACGCCGCGCATCTGCACGGGGTCGCCGCGGCGGATGCCGCCGGCGTCGGTGACGACGGTGCTCACGATGTAGCGCCCGCGGAAGAGCGCGGCGTCGGTCAGGATGAAGAGCGCGGCGAAGATCGCGATGATCCCGACCACCAGGAAGAAGCCCACCCACACCGCCTGGTCGGCGCCGCGCGAAGGTGGCGCGACGGGCGGCTCCTCCTCGTCGTCTCGCCGCTCGAGCTGGTCTTCAGGTTCGGCCATCGGGGGTGCCTCCAGGTTGCACGTCGAAGGACATCGGGCTCACGGGAGGACGGGCGTCTTGGCGTCGGCCATGCGACTGGACCGAGCGGAGCCGGCCAGCGCCGCTTCCACCGCGGCCTGCCGGTCCGCGAAGGCACGCACCAGGGGATCGGCGCTGCGGCGGAACTCGTCCGGGGTGCCGAGGAAGCGCAGCTTGCCCCCTTCGAGCAGGGACACGCGGTCGGAGATGGACAGCGCCCCCTCGACGTCGTGGGTCACCACGATCGACGTGACGTGCGTGCGTTCCGCGATGTCCGTGATCAGCCGGTCCACTGCCACCGCGTTGACGGGATCGAGGCCGGTCACCGGCTCGTCGTAGAGCAGGATCTGAGGCTCGCCCACGATGGCGCGCGCCAGGCCGACGCGCTTGCGCATGCCGCCCGAGAGCTCCGCGGGCAGCTTGGTCAGCACGACGGAAGGATCGAGGTTGACCTCTTCCAGCGAGCGCACGACCCGGCGCGTCACCTCGCGGCGGCCCAGCTTCTTGAGGGCCCCCTCCGGCAACCCGTAGGCCACGTTCTCGAACACGTTCATGGAATCGAAGAGAGCGGCGTTCTGGAACACGTAGCCGGCCTTGCGGCGGATGGTCTGGAGCTGGTCCGCATCCGCGGCGAATACCGACTGCCCGTCGATGAAGACGCCGCCCGCGTCCGGGACGATGAGGCCGATCGTCGTTTTCAGGAGGACGCTCTTGCCCGTGCCGGACGGTCCGAGGATGGCCAGGGTCTCGCCCGATTCCACGGTGAAGCTCACTCCGGAGAGCACGGGCACGTCGAACGCCTTGTAGACGTCGCGGTATTCGATCATCGCTAGTTCAAGAAGAGCGGCGGGAAGAGGGCGTCGCACACCAATACCGCGATGATCATGAAGACCACGGAGCTGGTGGTGGACCGGCCCACGCCTTCCGCGCCGCCCCGGGTCAGCAGTCCCATGTGGACGGAGATGAGCGGGATGAGCAGGCCGAAGGCCCAGGCCTTCATCTCGGAGTAGAAGAAGTCGTAGCTGTGCCAGAACAGGCGCGCACCGTAGAGGAAGGTCGCATGGCCGAGGCCGACGGTCAGGCGTGCGGCCAGCATTCCCGCCAGCACGCCGACGAGGTTGGAGATCCCGACGAGGAGGATCATGGCCGGCATCCCGGCCAGGATGCGCGGCGCGGCCAGCACCTTCACGGGATCGCGTCCCAGCGAGTACAGCGCGTCGATCTGCTCCGAGACCTGCATGGTGCCGAGCTCGGCCGTGATGCGGGCCCCGACGCGGCCGATCACGACGACCGCGGTCAGGACGGGACCAAGCTCGAGGACGACGCTCGAGGTCACGACGCTGCCGAGCACGTAGAGCGGAATGGAGCCGGTGAACTGGTAGCCGCCCTGCTGTGACGTGACGATGCCGGAAAGGACCGACGTCACGAGGACGAGGGGCAGGCTCTGGGCCCCCATCGCGAAGAGCTGTCCGGTGAAGTCGCGCAGCGAGACCTGTCCCTGGACGAGGGCGGCCAGCGTGCGCCAGGCCAGGATGCCCATCCCGCCCGCGTGCCGCGCCACCGTCGCGCCCACGCCACCGATGGCCCTCACCAGACCGGGCGCTCTCTTCATCATCACCATTTCAATACTAGTCAAAAGCGCACTACCCCGCGCGGCAGACACCGATCGTGAGCACGACGCGCAACCTGTGGTAGGGTATGCCGCCGCTCCGGCGGCGACGACCGGCGGAGGAGTGAGTGGGGAGCGAACAGATCCGCATCTTCGTGGATTCGTGGGCAGTGGCGTGGAGCGCCCTTCTCCTCCTCGGGTACGTGGCCCACCTCACGCCGTGGCCGTCGCTGAAGGTGCTGCGCGCCGACTCCGTGGCGCGGACGATGCTGGCTCTCTCGGCGGCGGCGGTCCTGGGCCTCACCCTGGCGGGGGCCCGCGAGCCGAGCGCCATCCTGGCCGCCTGGGCGATCATCACGTCGTCGGTGAAGCTGCTGTACGACTCGCTCGGAGAGCTCTGGTAGGTTACTGAACCCACCCTTGGCGCCGCCAGGCGGCCACGACCCGGGCCAGGTCCACGAGCCCGTCCTCCGCCTTCCTGACGCGCGCTTCGAGGAGCTGCGAGCGTTCCTTCTCTTCCTGCAGATCCTGGTGCACGGCTTTCAAAGCGTGGACGATCACTTCGATCGCCTCGGAATTCTTGCGGGAGTGCCGGGCGAAGTCCTCGACGGCATCGCGGAGCGAGCCAACAAGCTCGGTGGAGCGAGGGACCGGCCGGCCGTCGGACCGGGTCTGACTGCTCATCGTTGACCTCCTCACCGGGGTCGGACCCCACGGCGCCCCTGGCGTCTGGCCATCATTTAGCAAGACCAATGCCAAGGCGGTGGGCCGGGAACGCCGCGCGCCCAGGGCGGCGCCCCAGCCAAGCGATGGATTCGAGTGGACCTGCGAGGACGGGGCCGGATGCTACGGTACTCCCGGATGAGCGGCGAGACCTCGGAGTACGTGTCGGACACGCCTCGGCCCTCGCATCTGAGGCTCGCGTGGAGCAATCCCTGCCCACCCTCGCCGCGCAAGCCGCTCGACCTCGCCTCCGCGATCGAGCGACACCTGTCCGGTGCCGATGGACTGACGGACGAGGAGTTCCTCCGGCTGTTCGCGCGCCGCGCCGTCCCTGTCCGCCCCGCCTGGGCCGCCGGATTGTCCTAGCGGCCGAGACTGTCGCGACGATCCATGGGGGGGGCGGGCTCGCGGTCGCGCGCGCGGCGCTCGACGATCCCCAGGGCGGCCAGCTCGGCGACGGCGTCGAACAGCGTTCGCGTCTCCACGGGCTTGCGGAAATGACGCTGGAAACCGGCGCGGATCGGCTCCTGGCCGTCGTCGCTCAGGGTGAAGGCCGTGACGGCGGCGGCGGGAATGCGGCCGCGCGAGGCGGGGAGCTTGCGCAGCTTCCGAATCAGGGACAGCCCATCCTCGTCCGGAAGCCCGATGTCGCTGAGGATGACGTGGGGCACGAAACCGTCCACGGCCAGGAGAGCGTCCCTTGCCGACCCCACGGCCCGCACCGTCGCTCCCTGCAACTCCAGGCCCAGGGTGAGGACTTCGCGCGTGTCTTCGTCGTCCTCGACGAGCAACACCCGGACGCCGTCCAGACGGAGCCCCTTCGCCACGGCGACTGGCTTGTGCAAGTCCCAGGCCAGCACGTAAACCGCTGTGCCGCCGTGTCCATGGGACACCGTCGTGTAACGATGATCCAAAGGCGAGGAGGTCCATGGCACATCATGACAAGTCCCCCGCTCGTGTCTTCGAGCGCTTTGCCTCCGGCGCGACGCGCTTCACGGGGAGCGTCCCTGCCTTCGCGCTCGCGCTCGGCACGCTCCTCGTGTGGGCGATCTCGGGCCCCCTGTTCCACTTCTCGGACACGTGGCAGCTGGTGATCAACACCGGGACGACCATCGTCACGTTCCTCATGGTGTTCTTGATCCAGCAGACGCAGAACAAGGACGGCCTGGCCATCCAGCTCAAGCTCAACGAGCTGGTGGCCGCGCTGGAGGGCGCCAGCAACCGACTGATCAGCGTCGAGGATCTGACCAGCGAAGAGCTACGAGTCCTGCGGGCGCACTATCAGCTGCTGGCGGAGAGGGCCAAGCAGATGGCGGACACGAAGGAGTCCCACTCCATCGAAGAGGCCGAGCGTCGCCACGAGCTCAAGGCGCGCCGCAAGACGTGAGCGGCCTGGCCGTTGCCTCCATGTCTTCAGGAATGTGTCCGAGACCCGACGTCTGGTGATTCGGACACATTCCTCGCGTTGCAGAAGGTCTCCAGCACTTCGCGCACGTGCGGACGCGTCGCGGCCAGCGACTCCACCATCTCGCGCTCGAGCTCGAGCAGCTCACAGCTCTCCGCCGCCGTGACCGTGGCCGTGCGCGGCTTGCCCTGGAGGAGCGCGATCTCGCCGAAGAAGTCCCCCTCCCGCATCTCGCGCGCCTCGTGATAGCGGCCCTCCGCCCCCTTCACGAACGCCTTGACGCGGCCGCTGCTGATCACGAACAGGCTGTCGCCGGGCTCGGCGTCGCCGACGATGATGTCGCCGGGCTCGAAGGTCAGGAAGCGGAGGCCGCGGATCACCGCCCGCAGGTCCTCTCGCGAGAAGTCTCCGAACAGCGGGCTCGAGAAGGCCGGATCGATTGCGGCCGGCGCCGCGGGCACGGTCTCGGTGGCGGCAGGCGCGGTGTCGGTGGCGGCGGCGGCCGCGTCCGGTGCCAGCTCCGGGACCGGGGGCGCCTGGGTGGCCGCACCCGCGCCGTGGTCGCCGATGAGCGCGGCCATCCGGTCGGCCACGTCGCCCCGGCCGGGCACGATGCGCTCGAGCTTCTTGAGGACGGCAATCGCCTTCGGCGCGTGGCCGCTCCGCGCGAGCTCGTCGGCGAGGCCGATGTAGATCGGGACGGCTTCTCCGCCTCGTCCGGCCAGCGCGATCACGTCGGCGAGCTGCAACCGCAGCTCGACATCGCGCCGGCCGGTCTCGAACTCCTTCCGCAGCAGCCGCTCCGCCTTGCCGTACTTCTTGCGCTGGATGAGCTCGGGGACGGTCGCCTCTCCCCCGAACCAATCGAGCACGCGGGCCTCCCGAAGAAAGCGGAGCGTAGGGTCGGGCCGCGGCAGATGTCAAGACGCCGCGCTACCATCATCAGAGGAGGCGTCGATGGGACTGCGCGAGTACCACCGCAAGCGGGACTTCGCGATCACGCCCGAGCCGAAGGGTGAGGAGTCCAAGCGTGCGGGACGGTCCTTCGTGATCCAGAAGCACGCGGCCTCGCGGCTCCATTACGACTTCCGCCTCGAGATGGAAGGGGTCCTCAAGAGCTGGGCGGTGCCCAAAGGGCCCAGCCTCGACCCCGCGGACAAGCGGCTGGCCATGATGACCGAGGACCACCCCATCGATTACGGCGACTTCGAGGGGATCATCCCCGAGGGCCAGTACGGTGGGGGCACCGTCCTGCTCTGGGACCGCGGGACGTGGGAGCCCCTGGAGGATGCGCATCAGGGGCTTCGGAAGGGCGCGCTCAAGTTCCGCCTCGACGGCGAGAAGCTCGAGGGCAAGTGGACGCTGGTCCGGATCAAGGGCCGCGATCCCCGGGAGGAGGGCAGGACCTGGCTCCTGATCAAGGAGCGCGACGATCGGGTGCGCTCGTCGAAGGTGTACAGCATCACCGAGGACCGCCCGCAGAGCGTGGCCACCGGGCGTACGCTCGAGGAGATCGCGGCCGACCGCGACCGCGTCTGGAACTCGAATCGCGGGATGGCGGCGGAGGCGCGTGCGCGATCGCCCCGCGCCGCCCGCGTCGCGAGAACGACAATGAAGACGACCGCGGCCGCCGCCGCCGTGCCCGGCACGCGCAAGGCACCGCTGCCGGCCAAGATCGCGGCCCAGCTCGCCACCCTCGTCGACGAGCCACCGAAGGGCGCGGAGTGGCTGCACGAGATGAAGTTCGACGGCTACCGGATCCTCGCCCGCCTCCAGGACGGACGCGCACGGCTCCTCAGCCGCAACGGAAAGGATTGGACCGCGCACTTCCCCACCGTGGCCGCGGCGGTCGAAGAGCTGCCGGCGAAAGCCGCGATCCTCGACGGCGAGGTCGCGGTGGTGCTGCCCAGCGGGATGACCAGCTTCCAGGCCCTGCAGAACGCGCTCACCGGCCCCGATCACGGTCCGGGCCAGCTCGCCTACTTCCTGTTCGACCTCATCCACCTCGAGGGCCTCTCCCTCGTCGGGGCGCCGCTCGAGGCGCGCAAGACGATGCTTCGGGACATGCTCGGGACGCCGCGGACGGGCTCTCCGCTGCGCTACAGCGATCACGTGGCCGGATCGGGCGCGGAGTTCTTCATGCAGGCCTGCGCGCTGGGAGTGGAAGGCATCGTGTCGAAGCGCCGCGATGCACGGTACGAGCCGGGCCGATCGCGCTCCTGGCTCAAGGTGAAGTGCCTGCACCGCCAGGAATTCGTCATCGGCGGCTACACCGACGCGGAAGGCTCACGCGTCGGCCTGGGCGCTTTGCTGCTGGGCGTCTACGACGCCGGCGGCGATCTGGAGTTCGCGGGGAAGGTGGGCACCGGCTTCACCTCGAAGGTCCTCGACGACCTGGGCAAGAAGCTGACCGCGCGCGCGCAGCCGACCTCGCCCTTCAAGCAGGCGCGGACTGCGGGCATCGCCCGCGCGCACTGGGTGCGGCCGGAGCTCGTGGCGGAGGTGGCCTTCACGGAGTGGACCTCGGACGGACGGCTCCGCCACCCGTCGTTCCAGGGCCTGCGCGAGGACAAGAACCCGAAGGACGTGACGCACGAGCGGCCGCGGCCCGTGAAAGACGTGGCGGACGCGCCGGAGGTGGCGGCCCCCCCGGCCAAGCGGCCCGCGCGCGCACGGTCGCGCGAGGGGCAAGAGCTGAGCGCAAAGCGTGGGCCGAAGGCGGGCGGCGAGGAGGTCGTGGCCGGCGTGCGGCTGACCCACGCCGACCGCGTGCTCTATCCGCCGCAAGGGATCACCAAGCGGGACCTCGCGCGCCTGTACGAGACGATCGCGGACTGGATCCTCCCGCACGTGAAGGGACGGCCGCTCACGCTCGTGCGCTGCCCGGAGGGCGCGGAGAAGGGCTGCTTCTACATGAAGCACAGCGGCGTGTGGGCGCCGGAGGCGCTGCGCCGCGTGAAGATCCAGGAAAAGACGAAGGTCGGCGAGTACCTCGTGGTGGACGACCTGCAGGGTCTGGTCTCGCTCGTGCAGATGGGCATCCTGGAGATCCACACCTGGAACGCCCTCGCCGACGACATCGAGCGGCCGGACCGCGTCGTGTTCGACCTCGACCCCGATCCTTCCGTGGGCTGGGACCGCGTGACCGTGGCCGCCCTCGCCCTGCGCGAGCGGCTGCACGCGCTCTCCCTCGAGTGCTTCGTCAAGACGACGGGCGGAAAGGGCCTGCACGTCGTGGTGCCCTTGCGTCCGGCGTCGACCTGGGACGAGTCGTTCTCCTTCTCGCGCGCGCTCTCCGAGGAGATGGAGCGCGAAAAGCCCCAGGCCTACACGACGTCCATGCCCAAGGCGCAGCGCCGGGGCCGGATCCTGATCGACTACCTGCGCAACAACCGCGGCAACACCTCGGTCGCGGCCTATTCGACGCGGGCGCGGCCCTGTGCGCCCGTGTCCGCTCCCATCACCTGGGAGGAGCTCCAGCGCGGGATCAAACCGGACCAGTTCCACGTGGGCAACATCCGCGCGCGGCTCGAGTCGCTGAAGGCCGATCCCTGGAAGGGCTACGGGACGGTCCGCCAGCGGATCACGGCCGCGGTGCGGCGCCGCCTCGGGCTCTAGCCGGAAGGAGGTCGGCCATGACACGCACGCTGGTCGGAGCCGCGGCCGCCGTCACCCTCGCGGTGGCCACGGTGACCACACTGCCCGTGATCACCGCCGCCGGGCCGGAGGCCCGCCCCCGGGCCCGTGACATCGGCCTGGCCCCGGGCGTCTTTCCGCCCGGCGCCCTCGACGCGATCACCGACGTCGCCGGGGTCCGTGTCGGCCACCTCACGATCGTCGAGGGCGACCGCATCCGCACGGGCGTGACCGCCATCCTTCCTCACCCCGGCAACGTCTTCCGCGACAAGGTCGCGGGCGGCGTCTTCGTCGGCAACGCCTTCGGCAAGCTCGCGGGGGCGACCCAGGTCCACGAGCTCGGCACCATCGAGACGCCGATCGTGCTCACCAACACGCTGGGGGTCGGCGCGGCCATCGAGGGCGTGGTGGCGGAGGTGCTCTCCTGGAACGGCAACGAGGACGTGCGCAGCGTCAACGCCGTCGTGGGCGAGACCAACGACGGGGGGCTCAGCGACATCCGGGCGCTCCGGGTGCGGCCCAACGACGTGCGCGCCGCCATCCGTGCCGCCACCGAGGGCGCGGTGGCCGAGGGCTCGGTGGGCGCGGGCACGGGGACGCGGTGTTTCGGATGGAAGGGCGGCATCGGGACGGCCTCGCGCGTCCTGCCCGCGCGCTACGGCGCGCACACGCTGGGCGTCCTCGTGCAGACGAACTTTGGCGGCGTGCTGACCATGGACGGAGCGCCGGTGGGCCGCGCCCTCGGCCGCTACGCCTTCGGTCCCGACGTCGCGGACGGTAGAGGAGGGGCCGCCAACCTCGCCGGCGGCTCCTGCATGATCGTGGTCGCCACCGACGCCCCCCTCTCGCCGCGCGACCTCGAGCGCCTGGCCGCGCGCGCCATCTTCGGACTGGCCCGGACCGGATCCTCGTACGACAACGGCAGCGGGGATTACGCGATCGCGTTCTCCACCCCGGCCCGCGGACGCGCCCTCCTCCCCTCCGAGGCCGCCTCGCCCCTGTTCCAGGCCGCGCTCGAAGCCACCGAGGAGGCGGTCTACAACTCGCTCCTGCGCGCCACGCCCGTGACCAGCGCCCTCGGCACCGCCGAGGCCCTGCCCATCGGTCGCGTGGTCGAGGTGCTGCGCCGTTACGGTCATCCCGCCTCTTTTTGACAGCGGTGACCCGGGACCGTAATCTCGCCTGACCTTGGCGCGACGCGCCCGGGCGCGGGGAGGGTTGAGGACAGATGGCGCTGGGGCGGTCGGGCAAAGACGAGGACGTCGGGGCCCTCATCGCCAAGAAGAACTACACCCGGGCCATCGAGGTCATCCGCCAACAGCTCCAGACCCAGCGCAACGATCCGCGCCTGCGGCTGCAGCTCGCGGACGTCCTCGTGTCCACGGGCAAGAGCAAGGAGGCGGTCACCATCCTCCTCCCCCTCGCGGACGAGTTCGCCAAGGACGGCTTCGCGGCCAAGGCCATCTCCATCCTCAAGAAGGTCCAGAGGATCGACCCCGGCCGGCGCGACATCGATTCCCGCCTCGCGACCCTCATCCAGGACAAGCAGCGGCTGGCCACCGTGGTCGGGACCCCGCCCTCGGGAGGCGCGCTCGAGCTGGGCATGGAGGAAATCGGCTTCGAGTCGTCGCCGAGCGCAAGGGAGTCCGTCCCCGTTCCCGTCCCCGCCCCCCGCATGGTCGCGCCCCAGCCGCCCCCACGCGCCGCTCCGCCGCCCGCGCCCGTACGCGCACCCGCTCCTCCACCGGCGCGCGTCGCATCCGCGCCTCCTCCCGTTGCCGCCGAGCCGGAGCTCGAGCTGGAGGCCGCTCCCGAGCTGG